>CALMMX010000107.1 GCA_937868545.1 uncultured Bacteroidota bacterium | reverse complement strand
TACAAAAAATCTCAAAAATGTTTGCAAGGCATCGCAATACGTTGAAATTGTATTTTCACTGTATCGTTTTGATTTTAACCAAAAATTAAATTCCTCAATTTTTCGGCTAGTTTCATTTGATAAGACCGCTAATTCGGCATTTGATTTTACTTCTTCAGTAGTTTTAGTATCAGGTTTTAAAACCACAAACTCATCAGTAGTTTTTAATTCTGTATAATCTAAATAATAATTAGGACTTAAAAGTTTAAACAAATCTTGTTTTATGGTTTTAGTAAATGGCAAATACCAACAATTCATGGTTTTGCTCCATCGCATTGATGTATGAGTTCTTAATAAATTACTTACCTCAGCATTCTGTTTAAATTGTACCTGCACAACTGCTTCATGTTTATGGGTGGCGGTTTTTAATTTTATGGTAAATTGTGTCGTCATAGCACAAAATTAAATCAAAAGCTAATTGGGTTTTGCTATTAAATGTAGCAAAGTGGTTAAATTTTAAAATAATTACATAGATAATTTTCATTTCCACTTCTTTTAAAGTTTGTATGTGGTTTGCATTTTTAGGTTAGTAAAAACGTTTTTTCTATTAAAAATAATATTACATTTATAGGGCAAATCAAAAAAATATTTATGAAAAAAACCTTTACTTTTTTATTCCTATCATTATCACTTTACACTTTTTCTCAAACGCAAATTACAAATGCAGGTTTCGAAACTTGGGAAAATGAAGGTAGTTCCACTGAAGAACCTACTTCTTGGAATTCTAATAAAACCGGTACAGGCTTAGCGTCATCAGGCCCACAAACTTGTTATAAAGATGCAACAAGTCATAGTGGAACGGCTTGTGTTAGAGTTGAAACTAAATATTATATTTTAGCTGTTGTTAATGGTAATGTAACAACTGGTGCGGTTGAAGCTCCAAGTTCAGATAAAGCTAAAGGCTTTTTGAGTGCAACAGGTACTAATAAAATTGCATTTACTGGCCGCCCAGATAGTTTGGTTGGTTGGTATAAATACACTCAAGCTACTAGTGGAACTGGTGCATCTGCCGAACAAGGTAAAGTATTAGCATACCTACATTCTGGTGATTTTTATGACCCAGAAACTCCAGTAAGTGGTAATCATGCCGATTTATCTGCTAATAAAATTGCTTCTGCTTTATTTGTTTCTCCAGCTGCTAACCAAACCTCTTGGAAACGTTTTTCAGTTCCTTTTAATTATGTAAATTCATCAATACCAAGTTCAATAATGGTAAATATTACTTCATCGTATAATCAATTAACTGTAGCACCTGGTGTTACTGGTAGTGGAAGTAAACTTTGGGTTGATGATATTCAATGTATTTATAATCCAGTATCAGTTAACGAAAATGATTTTACAAAAAATGTAAAAGTGTATTATTATGATAATTCTATTTATGTTGATTTTATTACTAAAAGTGATGATAAATCAACCCTAGAAATTTATGATGCAACAGGAAAATTAATTTCTAATTTCAATTTAGAGAATAAAACAATTAATACTATTGATGTTTCTACATTATCTAATGGTATTTATATGTATAAAGTATCTGGTAAATCTCAAGGTAAAACTGGTAAATTATTTGTAAATCATTAAAATTTACTTGTAATCTTAAGAGTGCCGTTCTTAAAAAGTGCGGCACTCTTTTTTTACAATTTATAAACTCATGACAAAGTTATTTAAGATATTATTTTTGATATTTTTTTCCACGCAATTATTTTCTCAAAATAGTACGGGAGTTTTTAAAGGCTCAGTAGTAGAAAAAGAAAGTAAAGAACCTATAATTGGCGCTACCATTCAATTATTAAATGATTTATCAAAAGGCACAGTAACCGATGTTGAAGGTAATTTTATTTTGGCCTTGCCACCTGGAAAATATTCTGTTTTATGCAGTTATGTGAGTTTTCAACCCGATACTCATACGGTTGAAATTATAGAAAATCAAATAACTCAATTTGTTTTTCAACTAAAATCAGATTCTAAAACCTTAGAAACGGTTGTTGTTTCATCTGGAAAATTTGAACAAAAAATAGAGGAACTAACTGTTTCAATGGAAGTATTAAAACCAAGTTTAATTAATAATAAAAATACAACAAGTATAGAAACCGCTTTAGAGCAAGTTCCAGGTTTAACCATTATTGATAATGATCCACAAATTAGAGGTGGTAGTGGTTTTACTTTTGGGGTTGGTAGTAGAGTGGCCATTGTAGTTGATGGTATTCCATTATTAAGTGGTGATGCGGGTAGGCCAGAGTGGAGTTATATTCCTGTTGAAAATATTGAACAAATAGAAATAATCAAAGGAGCTTCATCAGTATTATATGGTTCATCGGCTTTAAATGGTGTTATTAATATTAGAACAGCTTATCCTAGAAGTAAACCTAAAACATCTATTAATTATTCGGCAGGTAATTATAGTTTACCAAATGCACCTGCACAAAATTGGTATAATAAATCAATACCGGGCTATACTAATTTAAATTTATTTCATTCTCGTATCATAAAAAACAATTTGGATTTTGTAATTGGTGCTAATTTTAATATGGATCAAGGTTATATTGGTCCACCACCTGCAGCTATTTATATGCCACCACTTATTAAAGAAGCTTTCATGATAACTGATTCTATTCCACTGTTTAGTAATAATGATTTTTTAAAACAAAGGGGTAGAGTTAATTTTAATTTAAGGTATCGCGCTAAAAAAATTGAAGGTTTAAATTTTGGGGTAAATGCAAATTTTATGTTAAACAAAACTAATATGGTTTTTGCTTGGTTAGATGATTCTTTGGGTTTATTTAGAGGGTATCCAGGCGCTGTATTTTTGGAGAATCAAACATTATTTAATGTTGACCCGTTTATTAAATACACTGGTAAAAATGGATTAAGCCATAGTTTGCAAACTCGTATTTTTAATTCAAACAATGTTATTACAAATAATCAATCAAATAAAGGAACCATGTTTTTTGGAGAGTACCAAGCTCAACGAAAATTTAAAAGTATTGATTTAAATTTTACAGGTGGTATTGTTGGTAATGTTTCATATTCTCAATCAAGATTGTATGTTTCAAGTGGTAATCCAAATAATAAAATTGTTAATGCATCGGGCTACATTCAATTAGATAAAAAACTCTGGAAAATAGTTAATTTATCAGGTGGTGTAAGGTATGAATATTTTAAAATGAATAATTTAAATAGTGTGGTTGCACCTATTTATAGAGTAGGAGGAAGTTTACAATTAACGAGAGCCACATTTGTTAGGGTTTCATACGGACAAGGTTACAGATACCCAACAATTACAGAACGTTATATTACAACAAAAGCTGGAATGTTTGGTATATTTCCTAATCCTGATTTAAAGCCCGAAACAAGTTCAACTTTTGAAATTGGGTTAAAACAAGGCTTTAAGATTGGCAATTTTAAAGGCTTATTTGATGCAGCAGGATTTTATCAAAAATATCAAAATACTATAGAATATTTGTTTGGCGTTTGGGAACCTAATGTTGCTTTAATTGGATTTAAATTTTTAAATACTGGAAATACAAGAGTAAGAGGAATGGATTTTTCTATTGCTGGCACAACGTCTGAAACTAATAAAAGATTTGGTGTAACTACACTTATTGGTTATACCTATGTAGAACCAATTTCATTAACACCTGATAGTATTTATGCTAGAGATAAATCATTAGGTGGATTTGGCCAAGACTTAACCTATAAAAATAGTAGTATGGATACTACTGACAATATTTTAAAATACCGTTTTAAGCATTTATTTAAAGCAGATATTGAATTTAAAATTTATAAATTTTCAGTAGGATTTAGTTATAGGTATTATAGTAAAATGCAAAATATTGATAGAGCATTTGGAGATATTGAACAGCTTACTTCCAGCAGTCCGTATTTAACCCCAATTAAAGGTGTTAATTTTTGGAAAACGCATGATGGAACAAATGTTTATGATGCTCGGTTAGCTTATAAAATTTCAGAAAAACAAAAATTGTCTATAGTATGTAATAATTTATTTAATTTATCTTATTCATTACGACCATTAAAAGTGGAATCGCCCCGAACTACGGCTTTGCAATATGTTTTAACATTTTAATATTAGTACTACAACTAGTAGTAGTCAATTAAAATAATAAAGAATGAAAGAAGTAATAAAGAAATTTAAGTTTAAAGATACGTGCTTAGTGATTAATGCTCCGTTGAATTTGGAAAATGAATTCAAAAAATTAGGATGTAAAACATCTTTTGATAAAAATGTAAAATGCTCTAATACATTATTTTTTATAAATAACAGTAAAGAGTTTGTTGATGTTCTAAAAAATAAATTGAAATTTATTGAGGATGATAGCGTCTTATGGTTTGCTTACCCTAAAGGTACATCTAAAATTAAAACAGATATTAATAGAGATATTTTACGAGTTGCAGGTGAAGAGTTTGGAATTACAACTGTTGCAGCAATTTCTATTAATGAAATTTGGAGTGGATTAAGATTTAGGCCAATTAGCAAAGTTGGTACAAAATAGTTTTTGTTTTATTACGCAAACCAAGATTTAAAGCTATTGTAAAAAAATAGAAATGAAAAATACAATATAAAGCACCATATAATTGCAGAAACACTTAAGTATAAAATTACTTTTTTCTTTTCTTTATAAAATCGTTCGGCTAAAAATGCACCAATTGGAATTGAAAGTAAAATAGGAGTAATAATTGCAATTCCAGTTAATCCAAATCGGTGTTTAACCTTAATAATACGTCTGTTTGATTTTGTAAATACTTTTTTAGGATGTTTTGATGTAAACCATTTATCTTTAAAATTATCCCAAGCTTTCATTATCCCTGCGCTTAAGTAGGTAAAAATAATAGTACCAAATACGGCGCCGCTGCAACTACTTAAAAGTGCTAAAAAGTAATTATTGCCATAAACTGCTATTACAGCAGGAATACCCATTTTAGATAATGATATAGTATTAGCTAAGGCTACAGAAATAAAGGTTTCAATATCAGAGATATCCATATTTAATTAGGATTATATTTTTTCTCCAAATGCTAAATCACCAGCATCTCCAAGCCCGGGTACAATATATGAATGAGAGGTTAATTCCTCATCAATTGCTCCACACCATATAGTAAAATTTTTATTTGGCATATTAGCCTTTACAAAATCAACACCTTGTTGACTACTTATGGCTGAAATAATATGTGTATGAGCTGGCATACCTTTAGCTAAAATGGCTTTATATGCTAATACAATTGAAGATCCAGTTGCAATCATAGGATCGCAAAGAATCAAAGTTTTACCTTCTAAAGTAGGGCTCGAAACGTATTCAACATGAATGTCAAATGTATTGTCTTTATGATGTCTTCTATAAGCTGATATAAAAGCATTTTCTGCTTTATCAAAATAATTTAAAACTCCTAAGTGCATTGGTAATCCAGCTCTTAAAATTGTTGCAATTACTGGTTGACTTACTAAATGTGAAGTTTGAGCAATACCTAATGGAGTTTGTGTTTCAGCCGATTTATATTCTAATGTTTTAGAAATTTCATAACTCATTATTTCACCCATACGTTCTAAATTTCTTCTAAAACGCATACTGTCTTTCTGAATATTAATGTCGCGCAATTCGGCAACATACTGATTGAAAATAGAATTTTGTTGAGATAAATTGTGAATCATAATGAAATAGTACTAAAAATTATTTGCTCTAATTTAAAGTTTAAATTCTACAATTTATAATTTTTTTTACTAACTAAAAATACACCTAAAATTATACAAACTGCTGATATTACTTTGGTAGGGGTTAAGGTATCTTTTCCTAAAAATATAGCTATTAATGTTGCTAAAAATGGTTGAAAATATATATACATACTCACTACAGAAGAGCTTAAAGCTTTTAAAGCGTAAGTATTAAGTAAATAAGCTAAAAAAGTGGTTGCTACCACTACAAATGTCATTGCAAAAATAGCATGGGATGTTAATTGTGTCCATTGAACTTCAAATAATTTAGGAATTCCAAATGGCGCAACGTAAATAAAGCCAATTAAAAATATCCATTTCATAACAGTGATAGTTTGGTATTTTTGCATCATTGGTCTTACCATTACAACAAAAATGGCCCATGATAAAGAGTTTATCAAAGTCATTATATCACCCAAAATAGTATCACTTCCTAAAGAAAAACTCCCTTTAAATAGAAGTAAAGTAAGGGCACCAATAACACCAAGGGCTAATCCACTTATTTTATAAATTGTAAGCCTTTCCTTAAATACAATAATAGTAAAAAGCATTACGGCAATTGGGTTACTCACCATTATTATGGCAGAATTAATTGGTTTTGTTAAACTTAATCCTGTTATAAAAAATACCTGGTTTACTGCTACACCAAAAATTGCTAACAGCATTAATTTTTTGAAATCAGTTTTCTCTATCTTTTCAGATTTAATAAATAATGAAAATGTCCAAAATAAAATCATTGCACCAACAATACGCAACATTACCAAGCCTAATGGACTAATAAAGTTTGGCATTAAATCTTTAGCAATAGAATAATTTAAGGCATAGATTACTTGAGCTATAAACAAATAAATATGTGCTTTTAAATTTGGAGACATTTAATAATGCAATAATAAGTAAAATAGATTTAAGTTTAGTTAAAGGAATATTAATAGGTTTCTTTAAAATGATTTTGATAAAATTGATTATATTTACTTATATAAAGTATAAAATATGAGCAACTTTAAAATTTTAACCACCGCAATTGTATTGTTTTTAAGTGATTACATACAATCTCAAGTTATTTTAAATGGAAAAATTGATAATTTAAGTGAGCTTTCTTTAAAAAAAACAGTGTATACTGTAACAAAAGATGGTAAAAAATTAGGAACCGATATTACGGTTCCAATGTTTAGGGATAGTATCACAACGTTAATTACAATTGGTACTAGTTCGTATCCAGTTGTAATTATACCTAAAAATACTCAGTATGTTGTGTATGATACTGTTGCATTTGGGCCTAAAAGTATGAGTTTACCCACAGTATTTACACGTACCCCTTACAATAAATCATCAGATAGTTTTGGAAGCTCATTGTTTCCTTTTTTAGGCTATAATTATGCTTTGCAAGATATGCGTGGTTGCTATAGCAGCGAAGGCGTGTATTATCCAATGTTTAGTGATTCATGGCAAAAAGCACCGTATATGCCTGGCGCATTTATGCCTATGGATTTAAATCCAACAACCTCATTATCAAATTCAATGTTTCATTCGGATGGGAGCGAGGCAGTTATGTATTTGGCAGATAGTTTAAAAAGAATATTTGACTATAATTTAGATGGTGTAATGGATACTATGCCCTATACTAACAGAAAAATTGGAATGTACGGGGCATCAGCTTTAGGTAATACACAATACCAAGCATTATCAAATATATCTTATACAAATACAAATAATCCAATTAAATGCTTAATGCCAATAGTTGCAACAAATGAGCATTTTAATACTACTTTGTTTCATAATGGTGTGTATTTAACTTCTTTGGCTAATGGTTGGATTACTGGCCAAATATATAGTGTTGTAAACGATGCTTTATCTGGAAGTGATTTAAGTATTTCAAATAATATACATAGTCCAGCTGATTATGGATATACAAATAAAGCAACTTTAGCTAAAGAAATTATTGATTGGAATTTTGCAAATCCTATAATGGGTGGTCCTTCAGGCTCACATCCATCGTCTATGTGGCGTGCAGTAATGGATGCTTCTAAAGCTCCAATTGATGCAAGCGGAAATTCAAATGCAGCAGGTACTTTATCTCGTTATAAAAATTTAAATAAGCCAACTTATCATTTAACAGGTTGGTGGGATATTTTTATAAATGGACAAATAGAAACTTTTAATAAAATGAGAAAAGAAAATCCAGGTTCTAAGCAAAAATTGGTAATAGGACCATGGACTCATCAACGAATTAGTAGTGATAGTGTTGGTGATGTAAAGTATCCTTCTAACGTTAGTGATGTTTTAGGCTTAGATTATGATAGAATGGCATCGGTTTCATTTACAGGAACTACAAATATTGTGGAAGATTTATTTAATTCAGAATTAGTGGCTTGGTACCGCGAAAATTTAGGAGGTGAACCTTTTTTCTTTATTCCAGAATCACATAAATGGCAGTTAATTGGTACAGACTCAATTAGAGTTCCTGCTAAAAATTATTTTGCCCCTTATCATCAATTTATAAATTATTTAGGAGGCAAATCAACCTTAGCCAATTTACCTATTGAAATAAAAATGGGGACTATAATAACTCCAATTGCTTATTCATTGCCTGTATTAACAACTCCTGTATTTGCATTAACTAATTCAATTACACCAAAACCATTGAGCTACTTTACAAATGTAAAAGATGTAAGAATGTATATAACTGGTCCTACAAATGACCCCGTAAATGCGAATGTTGGAAATTATTGGATTGAATCGGATTCAATACCTTTTGTACAAGGAACAAGTATGCAAAAATATTATCTTCATACAAGTGGAGTTTTAAATCAAAATGCTCCTGTAATAAACGAAGGAACTTTAAGTTATGTTAATGACCCTGATAATCCTGTAATAACAGTTGGTGGTAATAATATGACTGTTAGAACACCAAGTGGATTAAAAAATTCACAAGGATCAATGAATTTAGCACACTCTGATTATGTGAATTTTACAATGAACAGAACTGATGTTTTAAAATTTGAAACAGCATTACTCACTGATACGTTGCGAATTATTGGATTTCCTAAAGCCAATATTAGAGCTAAGGCTAATCATTTAATTCAGCCAACTAATAAAACAGATTTTGATGTGTTTGTGAGAGTTTTAGATGTATATCCTGATGGAAGAGAAATGTTTATTACCGAAGGAGCTATTAACGCCAGAAATAAAGATTATGCTAAAAGCATACATGATAATGCAATAAATGATAATATATTGCCTGCAAATGTTGATACTAACCAATTTTATAATTTTGAGTTTAATATGTTACCTATTGGTCATGTGTTTGGTAAGAACCATAAATTAAAAATTTTAATTAGCAGTTCTAATTTTCCAAAATATCAGTCAAACCCACATATTCCTTTAGAAACAAATGAATTTTTCAGGTATTTTCCTGATAGTGCATATACTTATAATTATTTAGGGAATGTGTTTACAGCAAAACCAAGTAATATAGTTTTTGAAATTAGTAATACCAATCCTAGTTTTATTACTTTACCACAAAACACCAGTATTCCAAATTCAGTGAACACAGTTAGTAAAGTTGAACCACAAGTAAGTATTTATCCAAATCCTTCAACTGGTTTATTTTATTGTTTGTTTAATCAAGTAACTTCTGGTACTGTTAAACTTTTTGATATAACAGGAAAGTTGATGTTTCAAAATTCATTTTATAATAAAGAACAAATTAATTTGAATTTAGATAGTTATAATAATGGAGTGTATTTTTTAGAAATTACAACCGATAACCATTCAAAATCAACTACAAAGCTTATAAAGATGTAGTAAGGATTAAGAGCAAGTTTTATAATGTGTAAATATAAAAGAATTATATCCTTAGTTCCTTCACAAACAGAATTGCTTTGGGATTTAGGATTACATGAGGAATTAGTTGGTATTACAAAGTTTTGTATTCATCCAAATGAAATGTATACATCTAAGACTAGAGTAGGAGGTACTAAAACTTTGGATATTGAAAAAATTAGATTGCTTAAACCCGATTTAATTATTGGTAATAAAGAGGAAAATGAAAAAGAGCAAATTTTAGCTTTACAAAAAGAGTTTAATGTATGGATGAGTGATATTTATACATTGAATGATGCCTATAAAATGATATTGGATATTGGCGAAATTGTAAATAAAAAAGGAGAATCAGAACAACTAGTAAATTCTATTAAAAGCTCATTTGAAAGTATTAAAAATTATAATAAAACTGTTTTATACCTCATTTGGAAGGATCCATTTATGGCTGCTGGTAAAGCAACCTTTATTGGAGATATGTTAGGTCAAATTAATTTAATGAATGTTTTATATGATAGCGAATTACGTTACCCTGAATTAACTATAGAGCAAATACAACAATTAAACCCCGAAGTGGTTTTCTTATCAACAGAGCCATTCCCATTTAAAGACAAGCACATCAATGAATTACATGCATTATTACCAAATGCTAAAATTAAATTAGTAGATGGAGAATTATTTAGTTGGTACGGAAGTAGATTATTAAAAAGTGCTGAATATTTTAATAATTTGGAAATTTAAAATTCACTTATTTAATTTTCTTTACGAGTATAGGTTAAAAATACACCAAAATAATTTTGTGCAACTTTCACATTTAATATTTCTACATTATACTCAGGTTTAACATGTTTAAATAACAATCCTTTTGCTTTAAATTCATTTATTTTATTTGAACTTGAATAAATTGTATCTACCCCAGTAATACATGAATCTTTACTTATTGTTCTAACTATTTTTAATAAATTATCATATTCTTTTTTTGTTGTATCAGCTGAATCATAATAATATCTGATTTTAATAACTAATTGATTGTTGGATTTTAATTTTTTAAATTCTTCATTTATTTTATAAGTAAATGCATATGTTAATTCTACTTCTATAGAGTCTGAGTTACTTAACGCTAAACCATTGTCTATACAATTGCCAATAAATGAAGGTTTATGTAAATTTATTATATTATCATTTTTATTTTTAGAAATAAAGCGTTTATCTGTCTTTAATGTTTTGTAAATACATTCTCTCGATGAATCTAAAGGTAATTCAAAAAATAGTTTTTTAATTAGTGTATTCGTTTGACTATTTAGGTTTCCACAAAAAACACTTATTGTAAATAATATCAATGCTTTTTTTAGCATATTAATCTTTTTTAAGATTCTTTAAAAACTTTATTCAAACGTTTTAATAACAAGAACATAATACCCGTAGCTATTAATAATAAAACAAAATTCACTAAAAAGAAATTGGCTTTATCATCAAACTTATCCCAGTTTTTAGCCAATACACCACTTAATTTATTTCCAATTGCTGTAGCTAAACTCCAACCACCCATCATTAAAGCTGTTAAGCGAGCAGGAGATAGTTTTGAAACCATTGATAATCCCATTGGACTTAAAAATAATTCTCCAACCGTTATTACTCCATAGCAACTTACTAACCACATGGCACTTGCTTTATGTATTCCATTATCTGTGTAATGAACAGCCATTACCATAACTAAAGTAGATAAGGCGCTAATAAATAGACCCCATGCAATTTTTGTTGCTGTAGTAGGCTCCTTTTTTCTGCGACGTAAGAATCCAAAAAACATAACTACTAAAGGGGTTAAGGCCACTACAAAAAATGGATTTATGGATTGAAATAATTCTGTTGGAATTAAATTCAATTCTTTACCAGGTTCAGGATATTTTTCTGGAGCTAAATTTTTAAAATAGGTTGGATAATCAACGCATTTTATAGGTTTTCCATTTGCATCTTTAATTTTTCTAAAATGCTCATCAACTTGGTAAACCGAATCGTTTTTAGCAGCAACAGAATTATCTATTTGATTTAAGAATTTAGCTGGTTTAATTAATGCAGTTGGCATTTCTCTGTCTGTATAAGAGTTTGCATAAGTTGTAAGAGCAGTTCCATTTAATTTAAAAATTGCCCAAAAAATAATTACAATACCAAAAATGGTAAACATGGTTCCCATTGGTTTACGCTCTTCAATGGTGCAGCTTTTGTATGTAGTATAATAAAAATAAATAACAGGTATACATGCACATAAAAAAGCATCAGTACTGTCACTTCCAAAAATAGTATCAGGTATAAACCAACCTAGAACTCCAAATCCTACCGCCACACCTAATACTTTTAAAAAACGCATAATAATAGGTTTGTCTTCAGGTGTAGGTTCTTTTCTTACATCAACATGTTTATAATGCTTCATACCAATCCAAAATGTAATAACACCTAAAAACATTCCCATACCTGCAGCTATGAATGCCCAATTCCAACCGTATTTAATGCGCATAAATGCAGCTATAAAATTGCATAAAAAAGCTCCTATGTTTATACTCATGTAAAATAGGTTATAACCAGTATCTTTATTTGCTTTGTATTGTGGATCGTTATATAAATTACCTAATAAGGTTGAGATGTTTGGTTTAAAAAAACCATTTCCAATTATCATAATAGCTAATGATGTATAAAATGCCCATTCTTCTCTTATTGATAACATGCAATACCCAATTCCCATTAAAATGCCACCTAAAGTGATAGAAAAACGATACCCAAATTTCATATCCGCTAAAAGGCCACCAACAAATGGAGTTAAATAGGCACATGCTATAAATGTTCCAAATACATCTGAAGCTTTTGCGTTTTCCCAACCAAATCCACCTTTTTCGTAATCGGTAGTCATGTAAAGAAAGAAGATACCAATCATTAAATAATATCCAAAGCGCTCCCAAAATTCGGTAAATGCTAAAAATAGTAATCCTTTAGGGTGTTTTGAAGTTGATGCCATATAAAAATGTTTTGGTTAAAGATATTATTTTACTAATTACTTAGCAATAAATTTATTGTTAATACTAACTTTAGAATTTGCAGTATTAATTATTGATAACTCAATTATTTTGGAACTTAAAGTTGCACCTTCTAATAAGGTTTCAAAAATTGTATCTTTTATAGAATGTGAATATTTCATCCCATTAATATAACTTAATTGATACACGTTGTTTTTTTGAGTCTTTGCTAGTTTCCCATTTTCTATATAAACTCTTAGTACTTGTTTTAAACTATCAGGTAGTTTAATATAAAATAAATCGCTTTTGTTTTTTAAAATGGTATCATTTTTAGAGCCAATTTGGTAGCATAAAAAGCGATTATCCTCTTTTTTTATTTTAAGGTTATGTTGTGCATTTCCTTTAAATACAACTAAAAACAAACATATGGTTAAAATTAATTTGCTAACCATTTTTCAATTTCGGTTTGGTCGAGTTGCATATAATTTACCCAGTTTTCTACAACAGAATTGTTTACCATAAATATGGCTGGCATATCTAATCCAGCTAGGTACACAAAGTTTTTACCATTTAAAATACACCAGTTAATATTGCTAACTTTGGTGTCGTCAAAAAATGGTTGAATTTTTATATCATCTCCATTTAATACCAAATAAATTGGAAGAGTAGGGTTTTTCTCCTTCATTATTCTAAGTTTTTTAGCGGCAATGCGGCAATGCGGACAGCTCATACTCATAAATGCAATGATGTGTTTTCCTTTACTTAAGGTAGTTGGTGGAATATTCTTTTTAGCGTCTTTATATAAACTATCTAATTCTAATTTAAAATGGTCTTCCTTTTTTGTAAGGTAGGCCGATGAATAATCTAAATCAACATAATTTAAAATATGGGGTAAAGCAAAACCTGTAATGAATAAAGCTCCAAATAACCATTTCCCAACTTTTCCAAAATTAAAACCATTATAATATTTATAAATAAACCAACAAGCTACCAACGTAATTACATTTTTTATAAGAGCTTCTAAAGGTGTCATGGTAATTCTTACTCCAAAACAGCCACAATTACCATTATTACCAGTGTTTATAATAATAAAGATTAAATAAATGCAAAATACTATGAGTGAAATTACAGTTAATTTAATTGTAAAGCGTTTCATGAAAAGTCCAAAAATGAGAAGGAATCCTATAAAAAATTCTAAGCCAATCATAAAGCGAGCAATAAAAGGAGCCATACGCCAACCACCAATTCCTAAATCAACAAAAGTAAATTCAAATGGCTCTATGGGTTCTAGTTTAGCCCAACCACTATAAATAAACAGTAAGCCCATTGCAGAGCTTAATAGAAAAAAAAATATTGATAGGAGTAGTTGTTTTTTATTCATTTTAATGTTTTATCATTTTAAATAAAATTGCGAAACTTTTTAAGTAAAACAATTTTTTAATAATTAGAAAGATTGTTTCCTTCGTCGCAATGGCGTTTGGTATTTTGAAAATTTATTTTAATTCGTAAAGATAATTAATATAACTAAAAAAGCTCCCGTTTTGGCGGGAGCTTTTAAAATAAAAAATTGAATTATTTTACTGTACACGTTTCTTCTCTTGTCGTTGCGCTTGTCCAACCTGTGCCAGAGTCTGTACTTTTTGTAGTTGTGCTATAACAACCATTATTTTTTCTGAAATTCTTTTTTGTTGATTTTTCTGTTGTACTTTCTGTAGAACCATTAGTTACATCGGTATCAGATCCACCACCAGTGTAACTTGTAACAGTAGTTTTAGAATATGTACAACTGCAAGTACGTTCTTTTTTACAAGACACTGTTGAAATTGCTATAATTGCAACAGCTAATAATATCGGTTTTTTCATAATTATTTTAATTTACAATTAGAAGTTGAATTATAACTTGAACTTCCGCTACCACCACTAGTACTAGTTGTAGTAGAATTTCCTTTATATTTAGTGTTTTGGCATAGGGATTTAGCCTCAGATTTTTTAATCTTTTTGATAGTTGTAGTTTCTGCAGGATCTGTAACTGTTACTCCAGCTGAGTTTGTATATGAATATGTACATTCACATGTTCTGTCCTTTTTGCAAGATGCAAAGCTAATAGCTGTAAATGCAATTGCTAATAAAATTATATTTTTCATTTTTTGTTAATTTTAAGTAAAAAAAAAACTCTCATTTTTAGATGAGAGTTTTTTTTATTTTTAGAATATAATTAGTTTAAAGTACATGTTGTAGTAACTTTAGTAGTAGTTGTACCTACTGTCCAATCTTGTGTATTGCTTAAACAAGCTGCACGAGCATCACCTTTTTTAGCTTTTGTATAAGTAACTTTGTTTTCAGTTGCACCAGCAACATCAGATTTACAAGAACAAACTCTGTCTTTTTTGCAAGATGCAAATGATACTGCTACAAAAGCAACTGCTAATAATGTAATTTTTTTCATTTTTTTAGTTTTTAGGATTATTATTTAAATAAAATTTTGTGCAAATTTAATACATTGTTTGTATATAACCCTACAAATAATTGTATTTATTTGTAATTTAGACTGATTCTAAGTAAGTTATCGTAAAATTTTGGTAATTAATCGGGTTAAATCAATTACTTGACGATACACGTCACATTTTGTACAGTTGTAGTACAAAGATTTTTTGCATCTTTTTTAGTTGAATTAAGTATTGTTCCTTCAGAATACAATGTTCCATCAGCATATGTGCATGAACATGTTCTGTCTTTTTTACAAGATGCTAATAAAAGTATTGTTGATGCTATTAAAAAAGTAGTTTTCATTTTTTTACCCAAAGATAAAGAATTTATCCATGAACTGTTTCTTTTTTACCATAATTTTTAATTAAGTTGGCTTCAAAATCCAACCATTGTTGCCATCTTGCATCCACATCTTCTACATGTGAACCATATTTTCGGGCAAAACCAATAAATGTTGTGTAATGCCCCGCCTCACTTATCATTAGTTCTCTATAAAATTCCTTTAAATCAGCATCATTTATTTGTTCACTTAGCAATTTAAATCTTTCGCAGCTTCTTGCTTCAATCATGGCCGCAAATAAAAGCCTGTCAATTAAAACAATTTCTTGTTTGTGTCCTTTTCGCATAAATTTATAAAGTTCACCCACATATTCATCTTTTCTTTCAAAACCTAGCTTTAAGCCTCTATCTTTTATTTTTTGATGAACCATTTCAAAATGGGTTAATTCCTCTTTTGAAAGTTTTAGCATTTCATCTACTAAATCTGTATGATAAGGAAAACCTATTAATATCGTAATTGCATTAGTAGCTGCTTTTTGCTCGCAGTATGCATGATCTGTTAGTATTTCTTCAATGTTCTTTTCAACAATATTTACCCATCTTGGGTCAGTTTCTAATTTTAAGCCTAACATAGTTTGTTTTTAATATTTAATCATCCCTAAAAAAGTCATTAAGTTTTATTTTTCTTTTTTCCATGATGAAAAAAGAAACAAAAAAATCTAGGCAAAACACCAAATCCGTTTTTCATCGCACTTCCTCCGCTTCAGCTCCTCCTGAAAAACTAGGATTTCGCACCGTTTTGCCAAAACCTGCCGCGCCTCACTAAAATTAAATTACCATTTTTTTAACCTATAGATTATTTTTCTGGTAGATTTTATCAATATAGCTTCATAAACATTCCTTTTATATCTATACTTTTAAATTATTTGATAGTCGACTATTTAATTACATACCAAGTTCCATGTGTGATTTGTAACTTTTATTATAATCTTCTATACTTTTTAAAATAACCTCGTGTGCTTTTTCTCTACCGTATGTTTCTGCAATTTCAACAATAGCAACACTTTCACCAGGAATATTTTTATAGGTTAAAAAATAATGACGTAATCTGTTTATAAGTGATTCAGGCACATCAGAAATATCTTTCCATTTATTATACATTTCGTCTTTTGCCATTACAGCAATTATCTTATCATCAGCTTCATTTTTATCAATCATTCTAAAGCCACCAATAGGAATTGCTTCTAATATAATATCACCACTTGTAATGTTTCTTTCGGTAAGCACACAAATATCTAATGGGTCGCCATCACCAACAATATCCTTACGATTAGTAACTTGATTAGCTAATTTAGCAACTTCTTCACCACAAAAAGTTTGTGGAACAAAACCATATAAAGCTGGAATAATATTAGAAAACTTTTGAGGTCTATCTACTTTGCGGTACCCAGTAGTTTTATCAATTTCATATTTTACTAAATCGGCAGGAACCATTTCAATAAAGGATGTAATAAGCTCAGGTGCTTTTTCTCCGTAAGAAATACCATGCCAAGGATGAGCTTTATATAATTGTACTTTTTTCATATTAACTTATATTATTTTTTTAGAAATTTACCTACTAACCAAATAAAAAATACCATGCCTGCTAGTGAAAACAACAAGGTTATAATAAATTGACTGGTATTTGGTATGATGTTTCTATTTTCTACTTTATTTGAATTGTTGGTTGCTATTTTGTGTAATCCCAATTTTGTTTGTAAATATCGTAATTCTTCTTCATAACTAGTACCTGTAGTTTCAGTAAAAAAATCTTCTTTACTGTTTTTTATGAAATAGCGACTCCTACTACAAAAATCAAGTTTTGAATTATTTATTTGATAGTAATTTGTGTAAATAATCCATTCATCACCCATTCGCATATCAAATTTGCAAACATCTTCGTTATTAAAATAGACTTCAAAGTTTTGAGAAATAACGCCTTTATATAATTCTTCAATTGTAAAAATGGCTATACTTTTAACACCATCAATTTTTACCTTATTTATTTTCCCTTTAAAAATAATGTCATACTTATTGGTTTCTGTTGTATTTAAAGCTGTTAAAGGACATTGACAAGCAAAACCAATTTTAAAAATGAGTGATAACGATATTAGTAAAAGAAAATTTTTCATAGAATTATACTTTTAAAGTTTTAATAAATTGAAGTGTTGCTTCCATTTCTTGATACATAATTTTATCTTCTTTAATAAATGGAATTAATACTCTAAATTTCTTTAAAATTGATTCAATAAAAGCTGAGGTTTTTAAAGGTCTTCTGAATTCAATTGCTTGTGAGGCATTTAATAATTCAATTGCCAAAAGTTTTTCTACATTTTCAATAACTTTAAAACATTTTGTAGCTGCATTTGCACCCATACTTACATGATCTTCTTGCCCGTTGCTAGATACAATACTATCAATACTTGCTGGTGTGCATAATTGTTTGTTTTGACTTACAATACTTGCAGCGGTATATTGTGGAATCATAAAACCAGAATTTAAACCTGGTTTAGCAACTAAAAATGCTGGTAAATTTCTAATTCCTGAAATTAACTGGTACACACGTCTTTCGGAAATGCTACCTAACTCAGCAATTGCAATAGATAAAAAATCAAGTGAAATAGCCAATGGCTGACCATGAAAATTCCCACCGCTTATAATTTCATCATCCTCTGGGAAAACAGTTGGATTATCTGTAACAGAATTAATTTCTGTTTCAAAAACCGAATTCACATAAGCTGTAGCATCTTTTGTTGCACCATGTACTTGTGGAATGCATCTAAAAGAGTAGGGATCTTGAACTTGAACTTTTGTTTGAGATAAAATTTCACTGCCTTCTAAATTTTTTAAAATAGCCCTTGCTGTTTGCAATTGCCCTTTATGCGGACGAATGATATGAATGTTATCTTTAAAAGGTTCGTGTCTGCCATCAAAAGCATCTAAAGAAATAGAAGCAATAACATCAGCCAATGTATTTAGCTTATTTGATTTTAATAAACACCATACTCCATAAGCTGCCATAAACTGTGTCCCATTTAATAAAGCTAAACCTTCTTTAGATTTTAATGTAATTGGTTTAAGACCTAATTGATTTAAAACATCTAGGGCATTGCACTTATTACCTTGGTAATTTACTTCGCCCATGCCTAATAGTGGCAAAGATAAATGCGCTAAGGGCGATAAATCGCCTGAAGCACCTAGTGAACCTTGTGTATAAACTATTGGATAAATATTATGGTTATAAAAATCGACCAGTCTTTCAACGGTTTGTAATTGCACAGCACTTTTTCCGTAAGAAAGAGATTGAATTTTTAATAATAGCATTAAACGAACAATTTCCAAAGGAACTTCTT
>CALMMX010000106.1 GCA_937868545.1 uncultured Bacteroidota bacterium | reverse complement strand
GCCATATATATAGATTCGCCATTAAAAATGGCTTGGAAAACAGTTTATGATAGCCATATGGCAGTTGATAGTGTTCTGAAATTTGAAGCCATTTTAAATAAAGAATTTCCTACTGATCAAAAATATTCTTATGAAAATAGAGGTAAATTAATGACTAAAGTTTATTCAGTTGAATACACTAACCGTTATGATTTGATGATAAAAGGCCAGGTGGAAAGAAGAATGAAGCAAAGTATTATAATGGTTGGAAGCATGTGGTACACCGCTTGGGTAAATGCAGGTAAACCTAATTTAGAAAAAATTGGACAAAAGGATATAAGTGATTCTTTAAAAATAGCTATGCAAAAAGAAGAAGAGCTATACCTTCAACAAAAAATCAAAAATGCTAAAGGGCATGATGATTAAGAAAAGTACATAATTTGTTTTACAACATACTGCACAAATGTTAAGCCTGAGGTAACAATAAATGCCCACATAACCCAGGTACCGCCATTGTTAAACTTCTTTATTAATTGAACTATTAATAAAATTATAGTTACTAAAAAAGGGATTAATGCAATGTGGTATGATAATGACTCATAAAGATTACCTTTTAATAATTCTATAAAAGCACGTTGTAAACCACAACCAGGACAATCAAACCCGAAATTTGACTTAATTGTACATGTAAATAAATGTTGTTCTAACCAAGTAATCATTTTATAAAACAAAATGCCTTAGAGAATCTCTAAGGCATTTATTATTTTAAATTTACTATTAGTGAAAATTACTCCAAGGAGCCATTGATGCAGCTGTACCAACAGCAATTAATATTATTATGTAATAAATAAAATACAATGAAGATAATATTGTACCAATAATAGCACAAATTTTACCAGCTTTCATATTTTTATATGATGATTGTGTAAATGAATTTGGATTAATTTGATATATAGCATTTGCTTTATTAGCTAATACTAAAGCAATAATACCACAAATTAAACCTACAATACCAGCACACCAGCAAAGTGCAATTGATATAATACCTAAAACCAAAACAGCTGAAGCGTTAGGTAAAGGAATTTGATTAAATTGATTATTAAATTGTTGATTTACATTTTGCCCTTGTGGAGGCATTTGGTTTGATAAGTTATTTTCTTCCATTTTTATTTATTTTTAGCGAATATAAAAAAAATACGTTAATAGTTTATTGTTTTTTTTAGAAAATGAAGCAAATAAATAATCCTTTTTTTTTATTAGCTTTACAGAGTTTCTTAAAAACTGGCACCATAGTTCAATGGATAGAATAAGCGTTTCCTAAACGTTTGATGTAGGTTCGATTCCTACTGGAGCTACAAAAAAAGAGTAGTTTTTGAAATTAAAAACTACTCTTTTTTATTGTTATTTTATATGGTAATACAAACTAATAATATACAATTAAAGTCAATTACTATTTAGAGCTTTCAAATCTTACTGTTCTATTTTTGCTTTGTTTTTCTGAATCAGAATTATCATACAACTCATTTTCTGCCCCTACTCCAATGCTACGGTTAATATTATCAGGGTTAACACCACGTTTCACTAACTCTGCACGAACATAAGTAGCGCGACGTACTGATAATATTTCATTTACTTCTTTACCACCTTTATTACATGTATGTCCAATAATATTAATTTTCAAAGTAGGATCTTTTTTCATTACCTCAGCAATATTATCTAACTTTTTCAATCCTTCATCATTTAACTGAGATTTATTTAATTTGAAAACAACTTCATCTGCAATTTGATTCATTTCAGTAATCACTTCTTCAGATGTTTTTTCTTTTACTGGCTCAACTTTCGGTTCCTCATTTACAACTACTTCTTCTTTTTTAGGTTCCTCTTTTACTTCTTCTACGGTAGGCAAAACACTTGGTGTTGGAATCGTAACTACAACTGGTTCTTCAACTGGTTTTACTTTTTTTGCATTTTTACAAGTATTAAAGCCCAACATCACTTGATGAGAAGTTCCTAAATTAGTTGCATTTTTACCAACACTATAATCAAAACTATAACCTAATTTTATTGCACCAATTTTTGCTCCCAATAATGCTAAAAAGCCATAATTAGCTCTGTATCCAGCACCAACAGTTATGGTTTTTACAAAATTAAAATTTAAAATACCTTCAATAACATTATCACCTTTTATAGTATTTCTGCTTAATAACCAAGGTTCAATTTCAACCTTTTTATCTTTATTAAATACATACGATAGTTGCGAATTTAACTGAGGCAAAGATTTATAAGAACTATTTCCAGCAAAATTTGCATTTGTATTATACAAATGAAGCGCAGCAACACCAAATTTCAATTTACTTCCAACGAACATTGCCCCAAACTCGCTATCAAAATTATTAACTGTTTGACGTATGCTATTATTAAGAGTTGCGTCGCTACCATCAATTACAACAGCTTTTTGAGCTAATAATGCAGCTTGAGTCCATCCAATTCCTAATCCTAAATGAACTTTTGCAGTTTCACTAACTTTTATTCTATAAGCATATCCAATAGTAGCTCCTAAAGTATTTAATAAGCCTTGTGTTTGAGAATTTACTCGTAATGCAAGTGCATTACTCTTTCCTAATGCCGTATGAGCGTTCAATTGCAATAATTTAGGGGCATCTTGCATGCCAATCCATTGCGTTCTATAATGAATATTTGCTTCGGTGCAACTACTACCAGCATAAGCTACATTCAATTGTAAAGGATCTAAACTGTATGTATTAAATAAACTATTTTGTTGAGCTATAGTTTTTCCTACAATAAGTATAGAGATGATATAAAATATTTTTTTCATTTTAATTTTATTTAATAGTTTAATGGGGTTTCTTGTTTTTATAAATTCAGTATTTATTTTTAAATTGAATAATTATTTTGTTAAAGTAATACTTCCTTTATATTTTATTTTACCTCCATCTTTTATAAAATAATAATAAACTCCATCAGGTAAATCTTGTCCTGCACGTTTACCATCAAAATCATTAGAATAATTACTATCTTTTTTAAATACGCTTTGACCATAGCTATCAATAATTTCAATACTGTAATTTTTAATTAATGCAGGTACATTTACTTTCCATGTATCATTTTGTCCATCTCCATTTGGACTCATGTAGTTTGCTATGATTAATTCTGCTAAAACCTTAACATTTACCTCATCACTTGCTATACAACCATTTGCAGATGTAACAATTAATGTATAAGTAATATCTGCTTCAGGGGTAGTAATTGGATTTATAACATTTGACGCATTTAAATAATCATTAGGTATCCAAGAATAAGTTACCGCACCAGTTTGTGTAGGGTTGAATTGATAATTATCACCTGCTCCAACCTCTATATCAGAACCAATATTTACAGTAGGGTTAGCATTTACAGTAACTGTACTTATTACTCCAACTGAGCTAACACATCCTGCTGAGCTAGTTCCTACTACAGTATAACTATTTGTAGAAGAAGGGCTAACAACAAAACTTCCTCCAGATATAGTGTACGTTAAAGCTCCATTAGGAATTATTGTAAATGAATTTCCACTACAAATTGCCCCTGAATTAACAGTTAAAGTTGGCGAAGTACTAACCGAAACCGAATTTATTGTATTAACAACACATCCATTTGCATCAGTAGCATAGGCAGTATATGTAGTATTTGCTGTAGGAGAAACACTAATAATATTAGTTGTAGCTCCAGTGCTCCATGAATATGAAATAACTCCAGTACCTCCAGATGCAGTAGCGGTATAAGAAATACTATTTCCTGCACATATAGAGTTAGATAAAGGATTAATTGTTAATGTTAAAACACTTGGTTGGGTAATTGTTGAAGAATTTACAGATGTACAACCATTTACATCAGTAACGGTTCCAGTATAAACACCTGCTAATAAACTACTAATTACAGAGGTAGTTGATCCATTACTCCATAAATAGGTATATCCAGGAGTTCCACCACTTGCTGTTATTGTTGAAGCTCCAGTACTTCCTCCATTACATAATACACTACTAACTGAAGTTGATGACGATAAAGAACTTGAAGGCTGTGTAAGTGTAACACTATTAACAGCAGTACAGCCATTAGCATCTGTAACTGTTGACGTATAAGCTCCTGCCATTAAACTTGTTGCATTTGAAGAAGTTGAGCCATTACTCCATAAATAGGTGTAACCAGGAGTTCCACCACTTGCTGTAATAGTTGCCGAACCTGTGCTTCCTCCAAAACATAAAACATTTGTTACTGCTGTTGCAGTTGATAAAGCACTTGCTGGTTCTGTTATTGTTACTGTATTTGAAGCAGAACAGCCATTAGCATCAGTAACTGTTACTGTTTTAACACCTGCGGTTTGACCTGTAATTACTGATGTTGTTGCTGCTGTACTCCATAAATAAGAATATCCAGTAGTTCCACCACTTGCCGTAATAGTTGCTGAACCTGTACTTCCTCCAAAACATAATACATTAGTTACTGCTGTTGCAGTTGATAATGCTGTAGCTGGTTGAGTAATTGTTACTGAATTTGTTGCAGTACACCCATTAGCATCAGTAACTGTTACCGTTTTAACTCCTGCTGTTTGACTTGTTATTACAGATGTTGTTGCTGCAGTACTCCATAAATAAGAATAAGGAGAAGAACCACCACTTGCTGTAATAGTTGCCGAACCAGTACTTCCTCCAAAACATAACACATTTGTTACTGCTGTTGCAGTTGCTAAAGCTGTTGGTTCAATAATAGTTAACGTATTTGAAGTTGTACAACCATTTGCATCGGTTACTGTTACAGTTTTAACTCCAGCGGTTTGACCTGTTATTACTGATGTTGTCGCTCCTGTGCTCCATAAATAAGTATATGGAGTAGCACCACCATTTGCTGTAATAGTTGCGGAACCAGTACTTCCTCCATTACATAATACATTTGTTACAGTATATGTAGTATTAAACGCTGGCGTAATAGAGCCAGTAACGACTCCTCCAGGTGCTACCCAGTTTGAAGTCGACCCTGTTAATGCAAAATTTGTTAATGTCCCTGTAAGAGCGCTTGCTGAAGCATCTATTAAAGTATTTTCAGTTGGATTTATACCCCTATCAAAACCTTGGTTAAAATGATAGTTAGCTAATAATCCTGTTTCAGTTGCTGGTATTTCACAATTTTTAAAAGTTTTTATATCGCATAAACTACGAGTTGTATTCCAAATACGAACTTCATCTATTGATCCATTAAAAATTTCACCTGTACCAGCAAACTCACCACCTATCCAATTTTCATTTGTTAATGATATAATATTTGTTCCAGCATAAGGAGCAGTTCCAGATAAAACACCATTTACATATATTTTCAAATTTACACCATCCCATGTGCCCGCAAGATGTTGCCAAACACCCGTTGTTACTGTAGCTACAGAAGTTACATTTGAAAAACCTCCACCATTATTTACCCAAAAAGTATATATATTGCCTTGTCTACGCAATAAATACTGCATATTAGTGCCGAAGGGTGGAGTACTATAATTTCCTACAATAGCAGCAAAACCAGAATTTGTGTTTGGCATTACCCAAGCCTCAACTGTAATTTTATTTGATGCGCTTAATGTAGTATTTATGCTATTACCAATATTAACATAATCATTAAGTCCATCAAAATTTAAGGCTTCAGCAGGCGCGCAAGTTGGATTTACAGTTATAGTTTGTGTTTGACTCACATAACCAAATGTATACGTTATTGTATAAGTTGTTGGCACAGCAACTACAGGAGCTGTAAAAATATTTCCAGAAACTCCAGTGCCAGAAAAAGTGCCTAAATTACCATAAGGAAAAAATGAAGCACTTACAGGGGCAGGTGTTGCTGTTAAGATACGAGTTTGACCTGGACACATTGTGCCAGATGAAGAGGTAAATACTAAATTATTATTTTGACGAATAGAAACATTAATAGAAGATGAACCTGCTAAACTACAATTAAATTGAGAAACTTGTACCAATGCCATACCTGTAAAACTAGGAATGTAATTATCTACAGATGCAGAAGTACCAGAACATAAAGGACCATTGTCATCATTATAAAAAATAACTGAGGTACCGGAAGAGTTCCAGCCTGTTATTTGGGTATTAATTGGAGCACCACAAGTGCTAATGGCATAACTACCACCACTTATCATTGGGAACTGAAAATATGTCCCTGGACTATAAGAAGAATAATTTACAAAGGTAGTTCCAGCTGTTGGAGTAAGTACACTAGGCCCACCATAACTAAAAGCATCATACCCTAAACTACACTGTGATTTGGAGATTTGTGCAGTAAAAATGATAAGAACACTAGCTAGTTGTAAAACATAACGATTGTAGTTTTTTTTCATAAATATGATATTTATCAGTTTAATTTAAAATTTCAAAAATAAAAATGCACTTAATTCTGCAAAATGTCATTTTTGTAAAAATTGTTAATTTTGTTAAAATTATAGTAAAGTTCTAATATATCAAAATAATTTTTCTATTGTTGAATTAATGTGATGAAATACCCGATTTTGTATATGAATTACAATTTTTAATCTTTTAGTATATTTTATAAGTCATTTAAGAAATTAGATTTACAATTTTACACAGTTAGTTTTAAAGTTAAATATTACAGTAAATTTCACATAAACACTTGACTTTAAATTACTTAAATTTAAAAAGCAGTTAAAATCAGTTTTCTCGAAAAATTTTAGATTATTTAATTTAGAAAGATGATTAAAATCAATAGAAAAATTAATACTTACTGAAATAAAAGGTATTATTTATGGAATCAAAACGTAAAACATCTGGCATTTTTTTTATGCTACTCTCATACCATCTATAAGAATCATCTGCTAAGGGAGGTATTTTTAAAAACCAACTTATAAGTTTTGAACGGAAACTAATGGGGCCACTTTTGAAGTGAGCGTATTTGGATAGTAGTTGTTTTTTTTCTTCAAAACTAAACATCACTTTAATTAATGGTAATTTATTATTGTAAAACGGATATGCCACTACAATCAATTGATAATGTGACATAAGACGGAAAAATAATTGTTGGGTATTAATACTATTATCAGCTACTCCAGGAATGCAATTTTTTCTAAAAAAATGTCCTTGAGTAGAGGTATTTAGGTTATTATTTAATACTTGTTCATAAACTTCACCTTGATTTAAACGATAATTTGTAAGATCATAATAAGTTTTGTTATCACAGTTTTCTTTATTAACACCACATAACCAATTAATACTTGCATACGATTTGAAAATTGAACTCACTTTGGAAAACGCATCATTCTCAAAACTATTTCCAGCAAAAATCCAAGTTACAATACCATTTGAAACACGTTTTAATCCAGTTGCCAATAAGGCACTTAAATCTTTGGTTTGAGAATTATAAATAACATGTGCTTTAAAATTATGTAATGACATAAAATCAGAAAGTACAGTTTGGTTCTCAACTGAGCTAACTATTATACATTCACAATATTTTATAGTTTGTGACGAAATAGATTGAATAGTGGTTTTTAATTCATTTTCATCAAAATGCATTAATGGAATTACAATTGAAATCCCAAATTCTTTTTCTAAATTAATGGCATCTAAAACATTATACAGATTTAATTTTTTAGATAAAAACGGATGTTTAGATTTATTATACAAGCCTATTTCATTTCCGTTTACATTTAAAACTATATTTGTTTCTAATGGAAATAAATCGGCTCCAAAGCTTAAAAGTGGCTCTTGACTTTGTTTTGAAGTTAAGATGTACTCAAGATTATTGTTTGTGATATCTTTTGAGCCATATAAATCTATCTCATAATTATAATTTACTAGTGACCTATTAAATTTATTTAAACAACTAGGAAGAATTTCAAACCAAGCATCATAAACAGACAATGACATTTGCATTTTTTGGAACACATAATGCTTATTAGCTAATTGCAATGGAACATGAAAAATATTTGTTGTTGCAGAATTAGTTCCTTCTTCTTCAAAATTGGTGGTTAAAGATAAGCGAGGGAAAACAAAATATTTATTTTCTGCAATTAAATAATGTATAAAATGTTTTTTCCATGAATGTGTTCCCCATTCTTTGATATAGTTTGGAAGGATAGCAACATCCGTTAATTGCAAGTTTTTAGAAAACCATGTTTCGAAAATAGTCCATTGCGAGGTTGTAAATAATGGCCCCCAAGATGAAGCAACTTGCATGAAATAAACATCTGAGCCATCATCAATGGCCTTAAAAGGATAAAAACAACTTTCGGCAACTTGGTAATTATATAACGAAATACCAGCAACAGCATTATCATCTTTATAAAAACTATAGGCTTGTTTGGCGTATTCATAAAAATAAGGTGATACTAATAAATCGTCTTCTAAAATAACAATAGCTTCAAATTCTTTTGTAAGTGAACCGCAATAAAGAATGTGTTTTTTTAATCCTAAATGCTTATCATGACAAACGACTTTTTTAAATCCAAAATTCCATTCAAAATTTTCAGCTATGTTTCTAACTTCAATACTATTGCTTTTATCAATACTAATAATTAATTGAACTGGATTTGTATAAACAGCAGATAACAAAGAATTAAGCAACCTTTGTAAAGAAGCTGGACGATTAAATGCCGCAATAACTATGGTTGGGTTAATTAGCATCTATTTGGTATAAAAACAAATCACCGTAGCTATCTATTAATAATTTTACAACAGCAGATTTTTCTTTTATGAGTACTTTTTTTCCTGATTTGGCAAGAGCAACAGCTAATTTTAGTTGTTGAGACTCTTCAATTATATCTGTATCTTTTTTATATGTAACCGAATCAAAGATTATAGTTTCTTGTTTACTATATTTCAATTGCCAATCATTTACTAAAAAATCGGAATGTGTTTCATTAGCCTTATCGGTTGCTTCACTAATGAGCATATGGTAATCAACTTTTGAAGCAAATTGCGTAAATGCTTTATTATCTCTAGGAAAGCAAGGTCCACCATAACCAAAACCGTATTTAAAATATTTTGTTCCAATTCGAGTATCAGCACCAATGGCTTCCAAAATTTTTTCGGGCTCAGCACCTACTTTTGTGGCAATATCACCTATAGCATTTGCAAACGAAATTTTTGTTGTTAAAAAGCAATTGGTAGCTAGCTTAGTAATTTCGGCACTTGTAAGTGACATGTGACAAAAAATAGGATTATTTACACAAAGTTTTGAATATATGTTTTGAATAAATAAACCTGTTTGAGGATTAGAAGACCCAATTAAAACCTGATCAGGATGTTGTTGATCTTTAATAATTGTGCCTTGTGCAATAAACTCTGGATTGTAGGTGAGTGTGTAATTTAAGTATTCTAATTTTTCTTTAATAGAATTACAATAACCAGGCATGCAGGTGCTATTAATAATAATGTGTTTGGTAGTTGATTGTTTACCATGATTTTCTAATTCAGTAATAATACTATCTATATGGGCATGACTGAATTCACCGGAAAGCGATGATGGTGTTGGAACAACAATAAAAATGAATTGACATTTTTGAAAAAAAACCTCTTCTATTTTTGTTGTTGCTATAAAATTTGAAGACTCTTTTAAATAATCATTAACTAAAGGCTCAGAAGAATCTATAGTTTTAGAGTTTATGGAATCAACGTATTGTTGATTTAAATCAACACCAACAACACTATACCCTACCCTCTCTAAATTAAGAGCTAAGCATAAACCTAACCTTCCAATGCCTATAATTGCAATTTTTTCCATGCTATTTAATTTTCAAATATAAAAATTTAATCATGGTTTTAGATATGTTTTACAATTCTTAAAATTAAACGGAATTAAATTTTAAGAAATTTCTTGCAAATCAAGATTTGAAAAGCCCCAGGTTTCTTTATTTAAATTGAACTTTAATTTATTTTCCATGATGTAAATCCCAGCTTCTCTAACCGTCCACCAATCGAGCATAGGTTTTTTTGTGTAAAAATGTATTTTGTCAATAGGAGTATTAAATTCCCAACCACCAGTGTGTTCCATATGATAGGTACATTGAGTTGTATTAAAAATAATTTGTTTAAAGCCTAAAGCAGAAGCCGCAATAACTCCCATAGAATCAATATGAATAGAGTAAATTTCTAATTCAGGATAGCCTTGAATATCAATCCAATTTTGTTTGCTCATTAAGGTAAAATCACCACAAGCATCCATATCCAATTCAACTAACCTATCTGTGACTGATGTGGCGTAAGTTGATTTTATTCTAGATAATAATTTTAAAAAGGGTATTAAAATTCTGTATTTAAAAAGAATACCTCTTGTATCATAAAAATTTGCATACAAACTATTTTTACCATTTCGTTTGGTAATATTATTTTTACAAAATTCAAGTTGCTGTTCTACCGACCATTTTTCGTCTATTGTATTTGGAACATCACAACGATTAGCTCTATAAAAATGATTGTTTTGTAATTCTTTTTTTGATAATTCAATAAACAACTCATCAGAAAAAATAATATCTACATTAGTACATAATACAAACTTCGCTTTAGCCCTTCTAATTCCTACATTCTTTGCTATCATCTGAAACAATGGTATTTGTTGAGAGAAAGCTAATTTTTGGTGTAATTCATTAGGAACAATAATATATCGAATTGTTAGAAAATCATTTGCATTTACGGAAGGTAAAATCTCATGGAGCAATTTTTCATTTTGAATAGGGTTCCATTCAACAAGCAATAATTCGCAATGCAGCTCAAATTTATTACATTGATGTATTAATGCACGCACAAAAATTTGCATTCTTTTTATCATATCCCCTCCATGATTATCATTACGAGAGGCTACAACAATTGATAAATATGGATTTTGAGAGTTATACATAAATTACTAATTTAACTTAAAACAATTCCGAAATGAGAAATAATAATCGAGACCATAAATTCCTATAATGTTCTTAAATAATAGACTTTGAAGTCGCTTGTACTTGGTCATTAATCCATTTATATGTTTTAGTAATACCTTGTAGTAAAGTATGATGAGGTTGCCAGCCAATTTTTTCAATTGCTAAAGCATTATGAGATGTTCTTCCATTAACCCCAACAGGTCCATCAATATTTTTTATAGAGATAGTTTTACCAGATATACTAATAATTAGTTTAGCAAAATCATTAATGGAAATCATTTCTTCGGAACCAATATTAACAGGGCCTTCAAAGTTTGAATTCATTAATTTACGAATTCCATCTAAGCAATCATCAATGTATAAAAAGGAACGGGTTTGATTTCCTGAACCCCATATTTCAATTTCGCCATTATTTGTTGCCTCTGCAATTTTACGACACAAAGCTGCTGGAGCCTTTTCTTTTCCATTATCAAAAGTACCATGTGTGCCATAAACATTGTGGAATCGCGCAATTTTTACATTTAATTGATGATTGCGAGATGCAGATAAATAAAGGCGTTCACTAAATAATTTTTCCCAACCATATTCACTATCAGGTTCCGCAGGATAAGCAGACTCTTCGGAACACATTGGATTTAGAAAATCTTTTTGATTATGTTTTGGATAAATACAGGCAGATGATGAATAAAATACAGTGGGAATATTTTGTTCAATGCAACAATTAATTACATTTAAATTTATTAGAGCAGAATTATGCATCACATTAAAATCATTATCTCCCGAAAAGATATAACCTGCACCACCCATATCTGCAGCTAACTGGTAAACTTCATTATATTTAGATGTAATGCTTCTTTTACAAAATTCATTATCTCTCAAATCTCCTATTAGAAATTCATCGCAAGCACTTTTATTAAATTCGGGATATTTTAAATCAATACCGCAAACATAATAACCTTCTGCTTTTAAGCGAGTAGCTAAATGATTTCCGATAAATCCACCTGCCCCAAGTAGTAATGCGTTCATTTTTAATAAATATATAATACAAACTTAATTATTTTTTTGAATGTTTTAGAATATCCCACAGCTTTTGGGTGTAATTTTCGATTGTGTAATTCTCATTAATGTGTGCGGATGCCTTTAAACCCATAGCATTAGCTATATCTGGGTATTGTGTAAGATGCAACATTTTCTCAGCCATCTGTTCATAATTATTTTCTTCAACCAAAAAACCTGTTTCTTCATTAATAACAACGTCGATAATACCTCCATGTAGTGTTGATACAATTGGAAGATCGGAAGCCATAGCTTCCAAAATGGTAAGAGGAGTTCCTTCGGAATCATTTTGTGGAGTTATTATCGAGTGTTGAACAAAAGCAATTGCTCTATTAAATTGTTCTGCAATTTCTAATTGACTTAAAACCCCTTTAAATTCAACAGCATGTGATATGTTTAGTTGTTTAGTTAATGTTTTACATTCATCTAGTAATTCACCATCACCAATCATTATTAATTTGGCATTGGATACTTTCATTAAAACTAGTTCAAAAGCCTTAATAGTTAACTGTGGTGCTTTTTTTTCTACAAATCGTCCACATGCTATAAATACTGGATTACTAATAACTGATAACTTCGGCTTAAAAATAGTAGTATTAATACCATAACATAGGTTGTGTAATTTATTTTGAGGACAGCCTAATGCTTTTAGTTGTTCTACCATATGCTTAGAAACAGCAATAATATCAGAAGCTATAGAAAATAATTCTTTGTACTGTTTTCCATAAGAGTTTAAAATATCATGGCGATAGGCATCATAACCATGAAAATGAACTATTAACGGAATATTACATCTTTTGGCTATTAGCATTATCTCAACACCACTAGGCCCGTATTCACAAAGTATGGCATTTATTTTATGTTTTTTTAAATAATATTCAATTGCTGATTCTAAAGCTTCTTTTTCAGAAACTATTCTTTTCTTAAAAAATGAACTTATTTTTTTGTGATTAAATTCAATTAAAGAGAAAGAAGTTAGTCCTTTATCTCTACTTACTAATTTCGGCAAATAACCATCAAATAAAAAATGAATAGTGCCAGGCAATAATTTTACATGATTATGTATAAACGTTTCTGAATATTTGTTTTTATTGGTTGATAGTATAGCTAAGTTCATTACTTTTTTATAAAATTAATAATAAACGTTTTAGCTTCGCTTCGAAATAAAACAAAATGCAAAATAGCTATTGAAATAAACACAAATGATTTTATACATAGTAAAATAATTACTACTAAAGGAAGCCACTGTAAATATAAATCATCAAAGAATTTATATGCTAAATCTCTATAACTAAATAATTTAATTTGTTTTCTTTCTTTTATTGCTTTGAATATCCAGTATGCTATGACTAGCCAAAAAAATAAGTTGAATTGAATGGATATGTAAATACAAAATAATAAGAACAATATAAATTCAAGTGGGAGTAATATTCTTTTTAATAAAATCTCAGATTTTTCATTTCCATAATATGTAACAAATGTATTTGTGTTTGAACTAATATCATTGTTATAATCTTTTAATTGATGAAAAAGAATATTTCTAATACCTAATAAAAATTGCCATAAGCACAGGATAATGACAAAGTTTATATAATTGAAATATATTTTAGTAACAACTAAATAAAATGTGTAAGATGCTAAAATAGCAGGCATTACATGTGCATACAATGCATCAGTTAATATGCCTAAAAATCCTTTTTCTTTTAATCTAAATGGGGGAAAAGCATATGCATAAAATAAAAATAATTGTATGCTCAAAAACATGATACTATATTTATTAAAAGGTAAATAAAACCAAGGTAGTAAGGTTAATGATGTGAAAAATAAAAATAAAATTATGATACTTTGATTAGAAATTGATGAAGTTGCATTTTCCTTATTTATAAGTTTGTCTTTTTCTCTATCACCTAAATCGTTTGTTAAATAACCTAAACCAGCCACGCCAACAATAATGGTAAGTGACAAAATAATTAATAATAATGAATGAAGAGTATTGAAATTACTTGATAATAATATTAAGTAAGGAATTGCAATTAAAAATGGAACTTTATAATTCCATGGATTGCTTAGACGCAATTTTTTTATAAAAAAAAGTAAAAAGCTATTAATAGAATACATTAAAGGCATTACTTAATTGTTTGTAGTTTGATTAATTTATTTTTTAAGAACTGAGCGTATTTAGAATGTCCAATATTATTAAAATGATTGGCTTTATTTAATCCATCGTAATCTTTCGTTTTTAAATTAGAAGGTACATCCCAGTTTAAGTCATTAAAAATGGCAGCATATTTTGCTTTTAATTTCTCACCTTCTTCTGCTTCATCGGGCGCAGGAATACCAACAAATAAGCAAGGTATTTGCAATGAATCGCAAATCACATTTATGCGTTTTAAGTTAGTATGTGCAATTGAAATACCATCATAATTACTTGCTAAGTTCTTTTTATACCAAGCTCTTTCGGCTAATTTATGCTCTAAAAACAAATAAATTTTAGAAAAAATAACACTATAACTTATTGTTTTTTCAAAATAATTACGATTTTTCCCTTTTAATGTATAAGAATCAATATAAAATTGGTAGGCTTCTTCTGCATTAATAAAATTATAATTAACTCTTTTAGTAAGATGGTTAGGTGCAATTGAAAATAACCATTTGTTGTTTTTAAAAGGATATGTTAAAGGGGTTCCAGGACTCGGTGTTCGCTCAAAATTTATAATATCGTTACCAAAATAAAAAACTACCACTACTTTATCTGGTTTTAATTGAGGAATATATTTTTGAGCTACTAATTTGTATTGAAGTGGATCTGTACCCGCGACTCCAAAATTTAACACCTCATAACTTGGATCCTCATTTATAATATCAGGAAACGAATTAGCCGCGCTATCAGGACAACAACCTTCTACAAAAGAATCACCAATTATCATTACAACTTGTTGATGCGTGCTTTTCTTAACAGAATCAATGGTTTGTGCTGTGTAATTCATATACCCTCTAAATCCTTGTTCATTAATAACACTACCAAGTATAAGCATTTCCTTTATTGGAAGTATATGGTTTATCCCTACTTCATCACTTTCAAAACGAGGTTGATATATAGGATTTTCTTCTACTTTAAAATCATCAATTAATGTTCCTGCTTTCATCCCAAAACAACGTAGTATTATTTCAGCAATTATGAATAGTGCAATTAGTATTAAAAATTGAATTTTAATTTTTTTGTAGGCGCTAGTTGATTTATTATTTTCAAGATTCTTATTCAATATTACCAAGGTTTTTCAAAATTTGTTTTTTCAATCTTTTTATTTGTAATAATAAATGTGCTATTGCTACTATTTGATAGCATAACGCTTTTATTTTTCTTTACTAATTTTTGCAATAGTGATAAAGGTGTAAGCATTAAAAAAAATATGAGAGACATTATTATATTTGGTACAATATAACTGAGGATTTTGGGAAAAAACATCCAAGCTAAATGAATATAATTACAAGCCTTTTGTGATACCAGTGAAATAATTCCAACAACTAAAGCTGCATACAAAATGTAAATTGATTTATTAATAATATAAAAGCCAACTAATCCAAGTAAGATTACAAGTATTGTTTTTATGGATTGATTTGATGATTTCATCTTTTAAAACAAAGAGTATATAAAAGGAGCAAGTGCTGAACTACCCCCAAACACAATTAATGCACCTACTAATAAAAGAATTATAATTAAAGGCATTAACCAAAATTTCCGACGTTCATTTATGAAAAGCCAAATATCTTTTAAAAACTCCATATTAATCTTTATCAAATTTAGTTAACCATTTGGCTTTATTTTGCCAATCTGTTTGTTTTGTTTTACAAAATACAAAATTATTTATTACCAAGTAATCCATATCTGTGCTCATAAAACATCGATAGGCATCTATAGGTGTGCAAACAATTGGTTCACCCCTTACGTTAAAACTTGTATTTACAATTAATGCAGTTCCAGTTAAATGATGGTAGGCATTAATTAAACTATAATATTTTGGATTAACTTCTTTACTAACTGATTGTATTCTAGCCGAAAAATCAACATGAGTAATAGCAGGTAACGTACTTCTTTTTATATACAATTTATCCCAAAGTTTAAGTTCATTATAGTTAATTGGTACTTCTTCTCTTAATTCATTTTTGAGAGGAGCTGTAAATAACATGTATGGTGAATTGATATTAAAATCAAAAAAATCGCTTAATTTTTCTTCTAATACAGATGGTGCAAAGGGTCGAAATCCTTCTCTGTTCTTAATTTTAATGTTTAATTTCTTCTGCATTTCACCATTTCGTGCATCAGCTAATATGCTTCTATTTCCTAAAGCTCTAGGTCCAAATTCCATTCTATCCTGAAACCATCCAACCACATGACCTTCACTTATTTTTTGAGCAATAGTTTGTGTTAGGTCTGAAAAATTTGGATGAAATGAGTAGTTAGCTTTTGTTTTTTTACACATATTTTCCACTTCTTTATCAGAAAAATCAGGGCCTAAATAAGTGCCTTGCATTTGGTCTTTTGAGCTATCGAAAATGCGAGGTTCATTAAAATACAAATTACTAATTGCTAAAGCAGCACCAAGAGCTGCTCCTGAATCTCCTGCTGCGGGTTGAATAAAAATGTTTTTAAAAATACCTGAAGCTTGTAATTTGCCATTAGCCGTACAGTTTAAAGCAACACCTCCAGCCATACATAAATTATCTGAACCTGTTATTCTTTTTAATTCAATAGCCATTTTAATAACTATTTCCTCTGTAACAGTTTGTATAGCCAATGCTAAATCACAGTGGTATTGTGCAATATCGTCTTCTTCTACTTTTCGTTTAAAACCAAACAAACTTTCCCATTTATTAGTATGAGTCATGGTTAAACCAACCGCATAATTAAAATACGTTTGATTTAAAAAAATAGAACCATCCTCTTTTATATCTACTAAATGCGATTTAATAAGTTTTATGTAATTTAAAACAGAAGGAGAGTTTGGGTTTCCATAGGGAGCTAAACCCATTAATTTATATTCACCAGAATTAACTGTAAAACCTAAGAAATAAGTAAAAGCTGAATACAATAATCCAACTGAATGTGGAAAATTCATTTCTTTTAAAATGTTTATATCATTTCCTTTTCCGTAACTAAAAGAAGCAGTACACCATTCGCCAACACCATCAATAGTTAGTATAGCAGCTTCTTCAAAACATGAAGGGTAAAATGCACTAGCGGCATGAGACAGGTGATGTTCCGTAAATAATAATTTTAATTTCTTTACATCATAATTTTCAATTTCCTTTAACTCATCTTTAATGCGTTTTTTTAGAAAAAGTTTTTCGCTCAACCAAATAGGCATTGCTTTTAAAAAAGAAACTAATCCTTTAGGTGCGAAAGCCAAATATGTTTCGAGTAAACGTTCAAATTTCAAAAAGGGTTTATCATAAAACACAACAGCATCTAAATCATCTATTGATAGCCCCGAATCTGTTAAGCAATATTTAATAGCATTTGTAGGAAAATCAGCTGTATGTTTAACTCGCGTAAATCGCTCTTCCTGAGCAGCGGAAATAATTCTACCATCAATAACAAGCGCTGCTGCTGAATCATGATAATATGCTGATATACCTAATATTTTCATTAAAACAATTCGGTTAATTCAGGAAACACATCAGTAGTTTTTTCTTTTCTTATTTCATCCATTGCAGCACTATTTCTTCTAAACAAATCTAGAGAATTAATCGCTGTATTTACATTCAATACTTTTAAAATATTTTGAAATTGAGAGAGCATGTATGTATGTTTTTCAGCATTCAAAAATGGTTGTTTTGATATCCACTCATAATGAGTTGAATACTTCTTATAAGCTTTCAATTTAAAGGTATTTGGCAATATACTAATACTTAATTCATTTGGCTGAACTAATAACGTAGGTATAAAATCTTCAACCCTAATTAAATTTTGGTCAACCCATTCTTTATGAAAATCGGGTAAATGCAGTAAATTATAAATGTTGATAGTAGAAGAAACTATAAATTCGACATGAGGTAATTCTGCCTGCAAATATTCTCTATTTTCTATAACGGTGTTCCAATTTAAATTTTTACGAAGGAATTCTCCTCTCTTTCCGCTAGCATCGAGACTTGCAGCTAAACTTATATTCTTAAAATTCTTCCATAAATCAAACAAATTATAGGATTTATAATTAAATTTAGAAAAATTTGTATTATAAGTTAATCTAACATCTGTTTTCTTATTTTCTATAAGTAAATTCAATATTTGATAGTGTTCATCCATTACTAATGGCTCTCCGCCAGCAAAATAAAGCTCTTCCAAATTAGGAATCATTTCCTTAAACTGTTCAAAGAATAGATTCGTGTATTCAAACGAATAAGTTAAAACATTGGCATTTTCACTAATCATTCCGAGCTTAACCACATCATTAAACCAACTTGAACTTGACCATGGGCCACAAATGCGGCATTTTAAATTACAAGTGTTTGAAAAACGAATATCGAAATAAACAGGTAGTGTATTTGCAGTCTCCCCTATAGAATAGTTAGATAATTCTAAATTATACTTATGTTTATATTTATTATTAGTGATTTTTCTTAAACTAGTAAAGCCATCTTTTTCTCTTTTAAAACATGACACACAGCGCTTATCAATTTTGCCATCAAGAATGTTTTTCCTAAAAACCTTTATTTTATCACCATTCCATATTTCCTTTATTGATTGCTTATTAATATTTC
>CALMMX010000105.1 GCA_937868545.1 uncultured Bacteroidota bacterium | reverse complement strand
ATTTTTAAAAAAATATCTATTCATTATTTTTATTTTCCTTTTTAAATTAGGAATAGCAACTCATATTGTTGGTGGTGAAATATATTATGATAATTTAGGTGGCAATAACTATAAAATACGAATGAAAGTATATCGTGATTGTATTAGCGGTATTCCTCCTTTTGACGCCCCTGCATTTTTCACCATTTTTAATTCATCGGGTACTGTAATTAGAACTTTGAGTGTTCCACTTACCAGTAGTTTAACAGTTCCACCAACAAATAATAGTCCTTGTGCACCAACGTCGGCAGGAGTTGCTTGTGTAGAGGAAGGTTATTATGAAACTATAGTAAATTTAGCGCCATTAGTTGGTGGATATTATATAGTATACCAACGTTGTTGCAGAAATGGAACCATAGCTAATTTAATTTCTCCAGGAAATGTTGGAACTACCTATTGGGAACATATTCCTGGCCCAGAAATAGTTGCCGTAAATAACAGTCCACGGTTTAATAAAAGACCTCCTATATACATTTGTGCAAATATTCCTATTGCATTCGATCATTCTGCAACAGACCCAGATGGAGATTCATTAGTTTACTCATTATGTGATCCATTCGACGGTTTATCACCATCTTGCCCTGTAGTGCCTGGCGGGGCTGGTTGCCCAACAACAAATACGCCACCTCCATATAGTTCTGTTCCATTTGCATCGCCTTATTCTTCAAGCTATCCTCTATCCTCTAGTCCTGCAATTAACATTAATCCTTCAACTGGTTTTTTAAATGGTGTTCCAAATTTAATAGGACAATGGGTAGTAGGTGTTTGTGTAAGTGAATATAGAGCCGGTGTATTAATTGGCACTCACCATAGAGATTTTCAATTTAATGTAATTAACTGTCCTGCTGTTGTAATTGCTGATGTGATTCCACAGGTGGGAACGGGGCCAGCAGGAGATGGATTTTGTAATGGTTTTACTTATAATTTTATGAACAATAGTTTTAATGCTTCAACTTACTTTTGGGATTTTGGAGACCCAACTATTACTACTGATACTTCTAGTGCGCCGTATCCAATATATACATTTCCGAATCAAGGAACTTTTACAGTTACATTAATTGCAAACCCAGGAACACCATGTGGTGATACAACTACATCTGTATTTCATATTAATCCATTATTATTGCCTAGTTTTATTGCTCCAACTGGACAATGTTTCAACGGTAATCATTTTGATTTTGATGGAGGAGGCGTTTATTCTGGCACTGGCACATTTAATTGGAATTTTGGAGCAAGTGCAGTTCCATCTTCAGCTTCAACTCCATCGGTAACCAATGTGATATTTAGTGCCCCAGGAACATATTCTGTTGATTTTACAGTTGCTGAAAATGGATGTACTGTAACAGCTACACACCCAGTAGAAGTATATCAAAATCCATTGGCAAACATAGGACCATTTACTGGTGTTGGATGTGACCCCTATACTATAACATTTAATAACGCAAGCACGGCAGCCAGTTCAATGCAATATTTATGGACTTTTAGTGATGGAACCACCTCCACAGCAGAAAATCCAACACATACATTTTCTCCAGCAGGTATTTATAGTGCATCATTAAATGTTTCAACTAATGCAAAATGCGTAGATACAAATTCAATTTCTGCAATAAATAGTATTACCGTTAACCCTACCCCAATTGCAGGTTTTATAGCTACTCCAACAATAACAAGTATTTTTGAACCCGACATAAGTTTTTTTAATACATCAACCTCGCCAGATATTGCTACTTGGTATTATGATTTTGACGATGGAGGAAATTCAAACTTAATGGACCCTACACATTCATATAGTAATTATGGAAACTATTATGTGCATCAAACCATTACAAATATTTATGGTTGTCCAAATACTGCAAAACTGCTTATTATAATTGAACCTGAATTTAGATTTTGGATTCCTAATGCTTTTACTCCTGGATTAAAAGATGGAATGAATGATATATTTAAACCAAAAATTATGGGTGTTGAAGATTACACTTTTATGATTTTTAATAGATGGGGGCAATTAATTTATAAAACAAACGATACAGAATCAGGTTGGGATGGAACATTTAAAGGTAAACCAAGCCCATTAGATGTATATGTATGGAAATGTGAATTTAAAAATGTTGTCTCGAAATTATCTGAATCACATGTTGGGCATGTAACTATTGTTAGGTAATACATTTAAAACTTAGGACAAATAAAAACACTTTTCTTTTTACTTCTGTTTACATTATATCCTATCATAACTTCGTGCGAGCCTGAACTAAATCTTTGAATTGCATTAAGCATATAATCATAAGCATAACCTAATCTTAAATTAGATTTAGTTGTATAAACTATATTAGCCCCAAAAGCGGCTTTTCCTCTAAGCATAACTCCTAACCATAATCTTTCTTGAAATAAAAACGACAATCCTAAATCCAAGGATATTGGAGCATTTTCTACGACCTTTAAAACAAAAGAAGGGCGAACAATCACATCATTTTTTAATTCCTTTATAAATCCTCCAACAATATATACATGTCGTTTTTCTGTGGCAATTTGTGTGGCAGAAACTCCTAATTTATTTTTAACCAAAGTAGGAACAGAAACTCCAAAAAACACATTCGAATTATAATACATCATTCCTGCACCAACGTTGGTTGTTGTTTGAGAATAATTAATGCCATCTTTATAAACTTCATCTGTATTATCATTTACTTTTAAATTCCCGAAAAGTGTTTGATAATAATTGACTCCAAACGTTAACCCAAATGCAAGATAATTAAACTCCTTTTTTTTAGCTGGAATTCGTAATACTTTTATTTCGAAAGGATTATTCTTTTTTCTGAATTTTATTTTATAACTAAAGTCTCCCAAAAAACTAGAATTACGTGTAGTACCCAACTGATCTACTTGCATACTTAAACCCATTGCTGCAACATTTGCAATTGAACCATAAACCGTAAGATTACTTGTTTTTGGAGCACCTTTAAAATTTACCCATTGGTTGCGAGCTGTTGATGTAAAAGAAATACCTTCGTTAACAGCAATATATGCTGGATTATAAAAACTTTGATTAAAAAAATACAAACTACTTTGCCCATTTTGTTGGGCGTATGAAACCATACTCAAAAATAATATGTATAAAGTAAGTTTCATTTTTATTTTGTATTGAACGCAGATGACACAGATTTATATGATACTCTAGGATTAAAATTAGTTTAATCTGTTTATACTGATTGCACAAGTATTCCTAGCATTTCTTCCTTATAAAAAACTCACCGGACTCTAATACTCTAATTGCACAAAGCCATTGTAAGTTTTTGTTTTTCCATTGTCTCCAAAATCAAAAACTACATAATAAGTTCCTGATGGCAATAATTCTTTTCCGGTGCCTGTATTTACATTTGGTTTTCCATCCCACTCGTTATTATATTTTTCTTTTTGATACACCAAACTGCCCCAGCGATTAAAAATCATAATCTTATTATTTGGATAATTGTAAATACCTTTTATTTCGAACTTATCGTTTTTACCATCTCCATTAGGAGAATATAATTCTGGAATAAATAAAGCTGTAAAACAATCTAATGTAATTTCTAATTGTTTACTGCAATTATTAGCATCAGTTACAGTTACTGTATAAGTTGCATTAGATATATTTATATTACTTGGTGTAGTTGTTCCATTACTCCACAAATACGTGTAACTTGGAGTTCCACCTGTTACCCCAACAGTTATTAAGCCGTTAGGAATGTTGCCACAATCTGGTTTTACAGTGTCTGTTATGGCTATTGTCATATCTTGAGATATGCCTAGTATTTGAACCGTATTGGTTTTTGCACAATTATTATTATCAGTTATTGTTACTGTATAAACACCTTGAGCTAAATTAGTACCTGTACTAGCAGAGCCTCCAATAGGTAACCAACTATAATTATAGGTTGGCGTACCTCCAGTTGCGGTTACAGATGCTGAGCCATTATTAGCGCCAAAACAATTTACATTTACTATATTACTTATTGCTGTTGCTAATGCTGTTGGTTCTGATAATGTATATGTTTGAATTGTTTTACAACCTGTACTTGTTTCGTTTACAAGCACTGTATAAGTTCCGGCTGTTAAACTGCCTGAGTTGTTGGTTGTTGAAGTGCTGGCTTGCCATGTATAACTATAAGGCGCTGTTCCTGTAACATTGGCTATTGCTGAACCTGTGCCTCCGTTACATAAAATACTATTAGTTGTTATGGCAACTGTTGGAGCTCCGAGTGATGTTACATTTAAGGTAATACTATTACTAGCACAACTATTTCCATCTACTATAGTTACAGTTGTGGTTCCTAATGGTAAGGCTGTATTTGTAGCTATAGCTGTAGTATTTGTTCCTGCAGAATTTATCCAAGTATAAACATATCCAGAGCCCGTTCCTCCACTTGGGCTTACATTGGCAATACCTGTATTTGCGGTACAATTAGTTGGACTTACACTTCCTGTTAATGCAACTGAAACACTTGCTATTGGGCCTGTTACTAATGCTGTTGTGCTTGTTGTACATCCATTAGCGTCTGTTATAGTAGCACTATAAGTTCCTGCTGATGCTGGAATTGAATTAGTTAATCCTGTTGTTGTTGCAGTATAAGAACTTGGTCCGCTCCAACTGGTTGTATAACTTGGAGTACCACCTATTGCTGTTAAATTGACAGAACCTGTTGAAGTACCATAACATAATACACTATTGGTAGTTAATGAAGAAATGCTTAAGCCTGATGTAGGTTGTGTAATACTTAAGGTTTTGGTATCTGTGCATCCATTAACATCTTTTACAAATACTGTATAATTATTTGCACTTAAACCTGTAACTAAAGATGTTGTCATTGATCCTGGATTCCAACTATATGTTGGTGTACCAGTACCTCCACTTCCTAATATAGTTGCAGAACCTGTACTTGCACCAAAACACAACACATTGCTTATACCTGATAAAGTAGAGGTAATTGCCGTAGCTGGTTGCAACACTTGGACGGTATTTGTAGTAGTACAACTTTTTGTGTCAGTTACTGTAATACTATAAATACCTGAACTTACACTCGACACATTTTGAGTTGTATAAGTACTGGAACCGTTAGTCCAACTATAAGTATAAGATGGATTCCCCCCAGTTGGACTTGAATTTAATGAACCTGTGGCTACACCAAAACAAGCAATGCTATTTGTACTTGCTCCTGTTAATAAAGGCGTTGGTTGCGTAACTGAAATTGTTTGGGTGTATTTACAATTAACAGTACTTGCTGTTACATCTGTAACTGTAATAGTATAAATACCTGCTGTTAAACTTGAATATGAATTTGTTAAAGCGGCTAAAGTTAATGTTGAACTAGATGGCGCTGGAGTATTCCAAACAAATTGATAGGTATGCGAAGAAGAAGTATCAGCAGTTAAACTAAATGATGCTATGCCATTTGAATAACTATTACATGAAACTGGAGTTACACTGCTAGTACCCAAAATATTGTTGTTAAATTTAACATATACGCTATCCTTATAAAAACAAATAGGTGTATAACCAACATTTAAAGTATACCATCCACTCTGGGTTGCCGTATAATTTGGAGCAGTTGAAATAGTTCCAGTTAATGCTGAAGAAGTCCATTGATAAGATGAAGTACTATTAGCATAAAAATTTGCAGAAGAAAGTAATGCTGGGCCCTGCCTACAAGTTAATTTAATTGAATCCTGAAGAAAACCATAAGCTAAAATAGAAGTATTCAAATTCCATCCTAAAGATGTACTTGCGTTACCATAAGGAAAATACAAAGAACTAGGTCCACCACAAGCATCAGATTTAATATCTTTTAAATCAGCAAAGCCAACAATTAAATGCTCGCCAAGTGCTGCTTTTTTATCACATAAAATTGCTTTAGTGCCAACTGTACTAGATTGTAAGATCATCTGCACACAATTATTAGAAATAGCATATAAACTATCAATTAATTGAATTTTACCAGATTCAAATGTATTAGTTGTCATTGGAACTAATTTTAATGTATCGAAAGTAGAAGCTCCAAAAACAATACTATTTCCATTCATTTGAACACGTTTAAATGAACTACTATTATTACTATAAAATTCATTCCCTCCTGATCCAGTTCCATAAAAATCCAAAATATTAAAATTTAAAGGTGCTGCACCTCTTATACTAACAGCAGTTCTACCCGTGCAACCATTTAATATTTTTATTTCTGAACTATCTGCTTTTAAAGTTAAGTTATCTGATAGTAGCTCTAAATTATGCACATACGCAGGGCCAACTAAATAATGGTATAATGCTGCTCTTAAAGTAACTTTTGATTGGCGTATGTCTATTGTTCGAGTATTTGCAAAAGAAGAATATATAGCGTTGACATTAATATTATGATGTTGAGTATTAATTTTTCCTTTAATTATTTCTAAAAAGCCCGAATTTGAGAACCATCCTTCAATAGCTAATACCCCACAACCTGGTGCGCCTAAGTATAAACTATCCTTAAACAACCAAGTTCCATTTCCATTAAATGTAAACTTACCAGGAAACTGTCTAGAAGAAAATCGCAAGTCATTATTATTATCATCAGCAAAAAATGTAGTTGGTGCTGTGTATGTAATCAAAGCATGATTTGACATTTGCAACGTGCTATATATGTTAAGTGATGCTGCAGGTAAATCATTCCATATTAAAGAATTTGGAGTATATAATAAATTTAAACCTGTTGCATCCCAATAAATACTTTTCACATCCGTTGCTTTATCAATTGTTACAGAACGAGTTCCTACCACAGGAAATGCATGAGTAGTAAATATTACTGAATCAAATAAACTTGGTATACAATGGCCAACATTATAAGAAGCTGAAGCATCATCTGAAACACCAACATGAGGAGGAACAGAAACATTCCAATTTCTATAATCACTCCAATTAGTTGTAGTTCCTTCTCCATTCCAATAAAATAATTGAGTTGGGGGCGACACTGTAGTCCAATTTGGCGAATTATTTAATAACGAATTTGAAGAAGTTAATGTTGTGCCAGTTCCACTATTGGCGCTTATGTTTGTGAAAATAATTTTATTTGAAGTCAAAGTACCAGGACCATTTATGTTTGCCATATTACCGGTAGTAGTAAGAATTTTACCATATGGAGAGGTGCAGGCCGCATCAACATAAATTGCTTTGTTGATTCTAACGCTATTATTATTTGTAGCTGTTAATGATCCACCATCTTGTAGTATTAATTTACCTCCATTTTCTATCCAAAGTGAATCTGTAATCAAATAATTTTTATCAGGATTAGTACCACTAGCCAAAGTACTAGGGTTACCAATGGTTGTAGCGAATAATTCAGAAGCAAATTTTATTTTATTAAAACTTACAGGATCTTTAGTAAAGTAATTATTAAAAAAATACATTGTAGACTGACCTGTAGTTTTAGAAAAATACACATTCCATAAATCAAAATTCGGATTCCCTAAAGCGTCTTTAGTTATCCCTTCAAGCCAAATTCCACTATTGGGTTTTGTAAATTCAATTAAAGAACTACCTTTTATTAATTTAGTATTTGAAATAACAGCATTGTTTCTTACAGTTAAATCAGTAGCATAACCATAAGTAATTTTTAAATGGCTTGAATTAAAATTAACGTAAACAGAATCTGCTGCACCAATTTCATGGGGTCCTAAAACATTTAATCGAACAAATTCATGAACATAATTTTTTAAATCAACGTAACCTTGGTTTGCAGTTACAATTTGCATTTTACCATTACTAACAAAATTCCACTTTGCATGCCCATAAAAATAAGAAGCGCTTCCAACATTCATATTTTGCAAATCGATTGGTATACCTCTTTTTTCTGAAACAAAATGTAAATTTCCATAATTCCAAACAAAGTTCTTATTAGTAGGGTCAACATAAATACCTCTACCAACTAGTAAAACTGAAAAGAAACCACCATGAATATTTAAAGTTGATGAATTACAGTCTATTTTAATTGCGCCACACATGCTTAATTGCGAAATTTCAACATTTCTATTCCCCGTCATATAAACATCTGCAAAAACAACGCTATCATTGTAATTTGGAACACAAGAAAAACCACTTGTTAAATCAATCCAATTCGATGGATTATTCCAAAGTCTATTTGCAGTACCTCCAGCCCCAGTCCAGGCAAGAGTTCTAGGAGCAGGGGAAGAAGCAAAAGTTATTCCTGAATTTAATTTAAGATCAAAACTATTAGTGGCTGTTAATGATGCACCAGTAACACGAACTCCTCTAAAAGCACAATAATCAACTGTACTTGGTGAGGTTAAATTAATATCAATATGATTTGTATGATAATAGGTTCCATCTCCAGGATTATAACTATACGCTTCAAAATAAACTAAATTATTACAACCAGCATCTTTTTTTAATGTTCCAATATTTATTATTGGAGTGTAATAAGGTATATTAGAATAAAAACCTATTGTAGCATCTTGATTGACTTCAAATGTATTAGTTGTAAAATTATAAAGCTGACAGTATAAAGACATGTTTGAACTAAAGTAACTTGTAATTATCTGTGAAGAGGCACAAACTAAATTACCTCTATCATATATATCAAGTCGGTTATTTTGAAAAGCTTTAAAACGTATGTATTTAAATGTATGCACAACTGTGGAACTCGCATCTATAATTTGAATTGAGGGAGATGGGTAGTTATACATATACTGCATTGCAGAATCTGTGGCTAACAATCCTGTATTATTATTTGTAAGTATTGTTGTAGTTGCTGAAGAATAAAGGCCAATTACTAATGAAGTAATTTTTGAATTATTTAAATTAACAATAACCGGCGTAGAATATGAACGTAAATCTGAATAAAATGAACGGCTAACTATTGCATTTCCGTTTGCATTAAAATTTGATGAAATACCCAAATAACCACCAGATTGTAATGGTGTTTCTGTACACACTAAACTATCTTGTAATTGATAATTTGAACCTAATTCGAAATTTATATAATAAACCTTAAAATGATTGTTATTAGTTTTTAAAATATTTGAAGTTCCTATAAAACTTAAGGTGCTATAATACAATCCTTCGAATTCAAAATGATTTGCTCCTATTCCGCTTAAATCCATATTACCAGCAATGGTTAATTTAGAGCTCACTTGAAAATACAATCCTTTACCAGTAGCACTTCCAATTAAACTAATGCTTTTTGCGCCGCTTGTAGCGGTTGTAACATTAATTCGGTTTGGCACAGCAACACCAACTCCAGATGAGGCAATTGTATTTACATCAATTATTACATCATCATTTAAACCAGGAACAGCCGAAACAGCGCAAGTACCCGAAACTAATGCCCAATTGGAAATATTACTCCACTCATTATTCCCTCCCCCATTTGTAAATTTATAAACGCATTGTGATTTTAGATTAAAACCAGCTATCAATAAAATTAAAATTGGTAATACTTTTCTCATATTTTAAGCTTAAAATTTTTACTCCTTAATTATTTTTTTTACAAATTCACTGTTATCAACATTTACTTTCAAAAAATAAACGCCATTATCAAAATTCTTAATTGACATTTCAACATTTTGTGCATTTGAAAATTCTTTAAACACCAATTTACCTAAACTATTATAAATTTCAAACTCTTTTAAATTATTATTACTAAAATTTATTTTAATTGAACTAGAACTAGGATTTGGGTAAACAAAAATACCACTCTCAATAATCTCATTTACATTAGTTGTAATTGAGCCAAACTCTAAATATCCCATATCAGGCGCAGTATTTACAAATGGCAAGCCCACATTTACACCAGCATCTATTAATGGGCTACCCGCTAAAAGCGAATAGCTAGGCCCATATGTAGGAGTTACATTAATATTACTAGAAAATATATAATGCAATCCACTACCACTACCACCGAAAACTGGAAGATTAGAACTTCCATTATTATAAATATCATTATTGGTTATATGTAATGAATCCATAACCAAAGTTGAAGAGGAAGATTGAGATATAACCTGATAATTTGCATTTGATAGTATGTTATTTATAATACTAATATTTTTTGCATAACCGGAGGTAGCATCAGGTAATGATATTCCAAACCATGAAGAATAACCTGGCTTATATAACATTGTATTATTATATACTCTAATGTTATTCCAATAATTATTAACGCTATTACCACCTAAATCAACAAAATTACCGCCACTTTCACCTTCAACTAGTGTAAACAGATTTTTTTGAATATTCACATTTCTAATAGTATCATTTGGACGAGGAGTAAAATAGACACCAATACTTTGGTTATCCACCTTGTTATTTTCAATTATTGCATATTCGGTTGTAAATTCTAATGTAATTGCAGATTGCCTATATGCATTTGGAGATGAGTTATGAATATCATTATCATGTATCCAAACGCTATAAGGATAAGAACCTTTCTTTTGAACATTACAATCAATTCCACCGCCAATAATTGTATTACCATAGATTTCTAAACCACTTTCATGAAACAATTCAATCGCAAAATCCCATCCAGATATTCCATTAGTATTTCCTAAAGGAATTTTTGTAAGTGTATTATTGTAAATTTTGCAACCTTTCAAATAACCATCACCATAACCCTTAATTGGCCAACCATTGTAACCTTCGGGTCTACTATTTTGAGTTATAGTATTATTATAAATCAACATCCCCTCTTGGCCCCCAATATTTAAGCATCCTCTACCGTATGTACCAGTTGGTAAATTATAGCCTGCACAATTTGAAACAGTATTATCATGAAATGTATTTCCTGTTGCATAATTTAATGGTTCAGTATCATATCCCACTCTACCTTCAAAAATCACTCCCCTGTCCTTAAAATCTACAAACTCACAATTATAAATACTAAAATTACTTCTTCCTCCAATATAAATTCCCCAATTTGTACTTAAACTTTGTCCATCAAATTTTAAATTTGAAATATGTTGATTTCCACTTGTTCCTTCAGGTGAATTTGCAATTAGTATAGCTGTCCAATCAGCCGTTAATGTTGATTTAATAATTGACAAAGATGGACCATCTCCTTCTAAACTAACACCAACAGAAAGGCTAGATTGAAGTGTTTCTGTGTAAACACCTGAATTAACATGAATTATATTACCAACACCACTAACAGAACTAGTAGCTTTAAATAATGTTTTCCAAGGATTTGCTAATGTACCAGTTCCACTAGCATCATTGCCCGTAGTACTTATGTAGTAAGTTGTGGCATTTGATAAAATAGAAGTAAATATCAAAAAAACGAGTAAATTTATTTTCATAACAAAATTGGTTTATATAATAAAACTAAGAAAGATTAAAACAATAAGTATATTGAGTTAGTGTAGGGCTGTTTTGAGTTAGTCAAATTCCAAAAAAAAGTAATTTTCACTTAATTATTGGCTAATCTTTAATGATTTTTTTAACCACATACCCATTTTTACTATTTATTCTCAAATAATAAGCTCCATTAGCAAATGGATTTAAATAAATAATTGTAGAATTATTATTTATGTTTTCATTTAACACTAAATTACCTAACAAATCATATAATTCAACACTTTCAATTAGAGCATCATCACTTAATTCTACTATTAATAGGTCTTTAGTTGGATTTGGAGAAACCAAAACGTCCAATTGACTTATATTACTTAGGCTAGTGGTAACACCATATTCATAACACCCCATATCTGGTGCAATACCCAAATATGGAATTCCAACGTTTGTGCCAGTATTTATTGCTGGCGAACTTGATTGCAAATGAAAATTGGTTGTTGGAGAAATAAACATAGGATTTACTCCTAATAAATTACCTGAATTAACATAACCTGTAGGAGCAACAAAAGTTGAATAAATTCCATTACTACTCCCATTAGAATAAAATAAATTATTCTTAATATTAAAAGAGTTAAAAGGTAAAGTAGTATGTCCTTCTACCAACCAAGCTCCCCAAAAACCTTGCACTATATTGTTTACAATATTTACATTTGAAATACTACCTGTTGAATTATCTTGACTTAACCCAATACCAAACCAAGGTGCATTACCAGGGGCAGCAACTATTGTATTGTTATAAATAAATACATTTTGCATAACTACAATTACGGGTGTTGTACCATCTGATCCAAAGCCACCAACAATTTGAATGCCATAGCCGTTATTACCATTACCAACAGCTTTACCAATATTAGTAAATTGATTATTTCGAATGGTTAAATCTTTTACTGGATTATAAACGGTATCTCCCGCACCAAAATATTCGCAAAAGACTTCACAACCCGAAGAACAGTTATTTACAATATTATGTTCTACCAATGCATTATCAACTCCTTTTTCAAATAAAATACCTGTTTCATTATGAGCATTTAAAGTTGGTTGGCTAATTGTATTATGATGAATCCAAGAACCAAATGATGCGCCATGTTTATAAGTATGGACTAAGTCTAAAGCACCTTGGCATGTATTGTTATATATTTCTAGACCACCTAAACTATGCCATAATTCCAAACAAAAATCCCAACCGTTTTCGCCTCCATAAGTTCCTGTATAAGGTATTTTTGTAATTGTATTATTGTATATTTTTAAATTTTTATTATACCCACCCAAACCATATTTAATAAGCCAACCATTATAACCATCAGGACGTTCATTTTGAGTCATAACATTATTATAAACTAACATGCCATCTTGCCCACCAATATTTAAGGCACCTCTACCATAAATTCCAGTAGATAAATTATAGGCAGCACAATTATGAACTTCGTTGTCGTGAAAACTATTTCCTGTAGAAAAAACTGTTGGAGCAGCTTCTATATTATCTGTTCTACCATTAAAAAAAATACCTGACCCTTTAACATCAACCATTGTAATGTGATGAACTTCAACATTACTTCTTCCTACAATTTGTATCCCCCAGTATGTAGACATTTGACCATCCAACTTCAAATATGAAATATGCTGATTTCCATTTGTGCCTTCAACAGTTGAATATAGCTGTATCATTTCTTGCCAATCTGCAGTTAAAGTACTTTTAATAATAGATGTATTTCCTACACCTTCAATACTAACACCTACTGCCAAAATAGCTTTTTGAGTTTCTAAATAGGTTCCAGCATTTACGTGAATTACATCACCAACACCACTTACAGTGATTGATGCTTTATATAAAGTTTTCCACGGATTTGAAACACTACCAGTTCCAGAAACATCATTTCCTGAAGGGCTTATATAATAGGTTGTGGCATAGGATAAAAAAGAAGAAAAAAATAAAAATACTAGTAAAGCTTTTTTCATGGCAAGAATTTATTGATGGTTAAATATTTATTAATTAACCTAAAATTAGTTCTTAATAAATCCAACTTTACTACTCAGTTAGTGTAATCACGTTTTGGGTTAGTGTAATAAAGTAAAACTAGAAACTTAGAATCAATTATATAAAAATGTTATTTACATTTGATTCGTATAAAATGAAAGTAATCTTCGCATATATTCTTATTCTACTTCTAAATGTCACTACATTTTCTCAAAATCCATTTTATGTAGCAATAAACAAATCAGCTGGACTTCCAAGTAATACTATTTATAACATCTTTGAAGATAGCAAAGGTTTTATGTGGTTTACTACTAGTGAGGGATTAACTAAATACGATGGTTTTGAAACAAAACTTTACCAAAATAATAAATATCCAACACTTGAGGGTTCATGCATAAAAGAAGATAAATATGGAAGAATATGGTATGAGAACTTTGATGGGAATTTATTTTATGTAAAAAACGATTCATTACATACCATTGAACAACACAAACCAATAGGTTTTTTCAATTTCGGAATTATAAACGATGATTTATACCTTATTCAAGAAAAAGGTGTTGATGTATTTAGTTTAAAAGATCTAAAATTTAAAAAAAATATCCCTATAAAAATAAAAACTGAAGGATTAAACTTTAATTGGTGCGAGCAAACAACCAACTCTTACTTTGTTTTAGCAGACAGTATATTTGAAATAAAAGAAAAAAGAATAATTGAAAAAAGTTCATTCTCAATTTCCGAAATTGATAGAAGGCCAACACATTTATTAAATGTAAATAACACAATAATACCAGTTTCAATTAAACATAAATACAAAAACATCTTTAAAAAAATAGGTAATAAATTTGTTATAGAAACTACATACGAAAATGAAGATTTTTACCAAGCCGCAAATTTTGTAGACAATAAATATTGGTTTTGTTCATCAAATGGAGTTTATGCATATGAAATAGATGGTAAACCTGCTTTTGAAAATAATCCTTTGTTTTTTGGAAAAAACATTTCTTGCGTTTACAAAGATAGAAATGATGGATTTTGGATTTCTACATTAAATGAGGGTATTTTTTATATATCAAACTTTAAATCAAAACAATACTTTTCTGAATTAAAAATAAATAAAATTACTACTAATAAAAACAATGCCTATATAGGAACCAAAGATGGCATTTTAGCAAATATTTCGCTAACAGACTTCAAAAATACAGAACTTGTAAAACTAAAAGCAAAACATGAAATCGTACTTATTAATATAGATACTTTAAATAATGAATTAAATTTTTGCACTGGAAATTTATTGATTAGAGATTTAAATAAAAACAGTAACCTCTCTATTTCTGTTTCAATTAAAGACTTAACACGAATTGATAATAAATACTATGCATTTACATCTTCAGCATTCAGTGGATTAATTGAAACAAATAAATCTATTAATTCAATTTGGGACTCTATAAATAACAAAAGTCTCTATAAATTAAAATTTGAAAGAACTTTCACCTCATTAATTCCAAAAAGTAGAGGAAGGTGCGTGTGTTTATTTAACAATAAAATTTACTTTGGCACACACCTGGGGCTATTTATGGCTTCACCATCATCTGTTAAAGAAATTAAATTAAATAATTCGCATTTTTATATTGCCAAATTATACAACTATTTAAACTATGTATACGCACTTACAACTAATGGGCAATTATATTCTATAAGTGAAAATGACTCTATAAAAAATCTCTCCAAACAATATAACATTACCAACTCAAAAATTAATAAAATAAAAATTATAAAAAATCACCTTTTTCTAATTTCTGATAATGTATTTCAGATAGTTGATTTAAATACGGAAAAGCTTATAAAAACAACTATACCAAGTTATGAAATCAATGATGTAGAGTTACACAATAACAGTTTACTGTTAGCAACAAATAACGGGTTAATAACTTATCCGTTCTCTGAAGTTATTTCTCAAACATTTAACCCCAAATTAATTTTAAATAATATTAGATTAAATAATATAAATAGAATTATTTTGAATAACTCTGTTTTTAACTACAATGAAAACAATATTGAGATAAACTATTCCATACTAAGTTTTAATACTCTTGGGAAATTCCCTTTGTACTATAAAATTAATTCCAATCCTTGGGTTTTAGCATCTCCCAATTCAAGAACCTTATTTTTAAACGAATTATCGCCAAACGATTATACCATTCAGTTTAAATTGGGAGAAAATGATAAAAATGCATTCCCAACACAAATTATTAAATTTAAAATAAACAAACCTTGGTGGAAGAGTATTGGTGCAATTTCTTTGTATTTGGTTCTAACCTCAATAATATTATTTCTAGTATTTATTTATAAAACAAAATCAATAACCAAGAAGAATGAATTATTAACTGAAAAGCTCATTCTTGAAAGAAATTTAAGAGATTCTATGCTTACATCTATTAAATCACAAATGAACCCCCATTTTTTTTACAATGCATTAAATACTATACAATCATTTATATTTAGTGATGATAAAAGAAATGCTTCTACATATCTCTCAAAATTTTCTAAACTAACAAGGTTAATTTTGGAGATGAGCGAAAAAGAAACTGTGACATTGCAAGAAGAAATTGAAGCCCTTAAATTATATTTAGATATTGAACAAGTTAGATTTAATGGAGAATTAAACTACAACATCACTATTGGTAATAATATAAATACAGATTTTATAAAAATCCCTGCAATGCTTATACAACCGTATGTTGAAAACGCTTTAAAACATGGTTTACTTCATAAAAAAGGCACAAAACATATTGATTTAAATTTCTCATTAATTGATAAAACTTTGAAAATCGAAGTAAATGATAATGGAATTGGAAGAAACAAGTCACAAGAAATAAATGCACAAAAAATAGACAAGCACAAATCATTTTCAACTAATGCTAATTTAAAAAGAATAGAGCTTTTAAATGCAAATAATTTTAAAATAAGCTTAAACATTAAAGATAAAGTAAATAGCGACTGCGCTTCAGATGGCACAGATGTAACTATTACGTGTGATATTTAAATAGATAAATTTTATAACCTAATTAATCATATAAAATGAATAAAATTAAAGCAATTATTATTGATGATGAATTAATGGCAAGAACATTACTGAAAAACATGCTTAAAGAAATATCTGATGATATTGAAGTGGTTTCTTTATGTGAAGATTTGCCAAATGGGATAAAAGCTATCCGAAAACTAAAACCAGAAATTGTATTTTTAGATATTGAAATGCCAGGACATAGTGGCTTAGAAATACTTGATTTTTTCAATGAAGACGAAATTGACTTTTCAATTATTTTTACTACAGCATACAACCAATACGCCATTAATGCTTTTAAACTTTCGGCTGTAGATTACCTTTTAAAACCAATAGAATTAAATGATCTAGAAAAATCTATTGAAATATTTAAAAAGAAGACAAAACGAAACAATGACATTTATAAAAATCTTCAAAATAATTTCAAATCAAATACATCCAATAAAATAGCCGTTCCAATTGGCAATTCTATTGTTTTTATAGAGCTTAATCAAATTGTTTATCTTAAAGCCGATAATTCATATTGCGAAATACATCTTAACGACCAAAGAAAAATTGTAGCTAGTAGAACTCTAAAAAACTTTGAAGAAGCAATTCTAAACTTCAATACATTCTTTAGGTGTCATAAATCCTATCTTGTAAATCTCAACTACGTTTCAGAATACGTTAAATCTGAAGGTGGGTATTTAATTTTAAAAAACAATGAACACATTCCTATTTCATCTGAAAAAATATCAGAATTTTTGGACTTAAATATAAAAATTGAAAGGAATTAATTTAGTTTAAATATTTTTGTATTACTAAAAGATACCGTCTGAATATCAAATTTCACATTCATACAGAGCTTCATTCAAACGCTTGAAATGAGAATAATCAACCTATTTTTAAATTCTAAAAAAGTTCAGGAACTCGATTTCTAGCGATTTAAATATCCTATTTTACTAATTATTTTTCCCTTTTTAAATAGTACTAAATCTTAACAAATAATTTGACATATATTATTTACCCAACAAAGCGTCTAAATTTTCCATAGCCATTGTCAAACCTTCTTTGAAGCCCATAGCAATGGTTTGTTCCAACTGAGTAAGGTCCGAGAATTTTATAATTCCGTGCACAAGTGTATTCTTGCCCATATCACTAAAATTCAAAGTCCATTTTGATTGTGGTAATTCTTCATTAATGTTACCTTCTGCATCACCAAAAGCATCATTGGCCAAAAACATTATTGGAGCTTCAATTTTCACATAGCTAGTAATGGCCCAATGTTCTTCACCATTTGGACCAACTGCAGCATAATGCCATTTACCACCTTCACGAAAATCCATTACTTTTGTTTTTGATTTCCATGGTATTGGCATCCACCATTGATCAAGAATTTCGGACTTTGTATAGCAATCCCAAACAGTATTGCGGTTTGCAGCAAATTCGCGCTTAATGATAATGACGTTGTTTGTTTTGTCGACAGTAAAGTCGGAGAATAATGATATATTCATTTTTTATTTTTTTTTAGGGTTAATAATACTTTGTCTAATTGATTAAATCTAGTTTCCCATATTTTCCGATACTCTTCCAACCATTTATCAATTTCTTTCATTTGTACTGGATTGATGTGATAATAAATCTCTCTACCTTTTTGTTCCTGTTTTACCAAATCACATTCCGTTAAAATTTGAAGATGCTTTGAAACAGCCTGCCTGCTGCTATTAAACTCTTCTGCCATTGCATTTGGTGTCATAGCCTGTGAAGCTAGCAAAAGCAAAATTGCTCTTCTTGTTGGGTCGGCTATTGCCTGAAATACATCTCTTCTTGTTTCCATTATTTAATTATTCGCAACTAAGTGGCAGCAAATATATATGCAATTATTTGATTGCTCAATTATTTTTAAAGTTTTTTTATTAAGTGTGATTTAATATGTTTTTAATGAACTAGTTTTCGGATATTTGATACTTAAAATTATTAAAACCAAAATGGACTCCTTATCACATATTGTTATTGGTTCCGCCATTGGCGAAATATTTCTTGGAAAGAAAATTGGAAGATGGGGAATGTTATTAGGAGCAATTGCCAAAAGTTTACCTGATTTTGATTTATTTGTTACTGGTTTATCAGACCCTCGTGCCTATATGTGCGATCATAGAGCCCACACTCATTCCTTATTTATTGAAGCACTTTACGCCATCCCTATTGCCTGGGTTTTAGTTAAACTATTTAAACAAAAAGTGTCTTTTAAACGTATGTTCATTAAAAA
>CALMMX010000104.1 GCA_937868545.1 uncultured Bacteroidota bacterium | reverse complement strand
CTTTTTCCTTTATCTCAAACTTTTTTTGAAACTTTTTTTGAAAATTGTTTTTAACAATATAAAAATAATGTGAATAACAATAAACAAAATGCTTGAGACCCTTATGAATAAAGGATTTTAATATTTAAACCTAAAAATTAAATTTATCTAAATTTACAAGTCAATAAAGCTATATCATCTACAAATGGCATTTCTGCTTTAAACTCTTCAATATAAAAATGAACTGCTTGATTTATAAATTCACAATTAGATAATTTATTTTTTAAAACTATATTTTCAATTTCTGAAATTGAAATAGTTTCATTGATATTGTTGGATGTGTCAATTAACCCATCTGTATAAGCAAATAACACAGCATTAGAACTCAATAACAGTGTTTCTGAATCCAAGTTATGAAGTGGATTTGTTATGCCTAATAACGTACAGCCTTTAGATAAACTATAAAACTTATTGTTTTGCAATAGCAATGGGGCATTATGACCAGCATTTATATAGTTTAATTTATGTGTTTTTATATTATATTTTGCTAAAAACAAGGAAATAAATTTTTCTGATTTAGCATTTTCAACAATTAATTGATTTAAATCAATTACGATTTCAGTTAGGCTTTGTGTGTACTTTAATAAAACATGTAATGCTGCTTGTAAATTACTCATTAGTAAGGCTGCTGCAACTCCTTTGCCCGAAACATCGGCTATACAAAAAACATATTCATCATCGTTAATTTTTATTACATCATAATAATCTCCACCAATTTGCTGATGTGGTAAATACAATGCTGCAACTTCTAATGATTCTGTATTTGGCATTGTACTTGGGAATAAGAGCTTTTGCATGCCTTGAGCCAATTCTAGCTCTTTTTGAATGGCCGCTTTTTGAATAGAGGATTTATAAAGTTTTTTATTTTCAATGGCCACAATCATTACATTTGTTAGTGTTTGAATAAATGGCAAATGCAAAATGGCTGAACTCATTTCAATTTTGTTTTCATCAATATCTCCCAAAAGGACAAAGGCCAAAGGTGTTTGCTTGTGGTAAACTGGAATAACAATTTCAAACTTCTGACTTAAATTCCCTGTTGAATAAGAAATTGTTTCAATCTCTTTAATATCTAATAATTCAGTTTCAAACTCAATTCTATTATAATCCTTATCTACACCATATTTTAAAATACATGTCCATTGTGATGAAAAACTAAATAATACTAGCTTTCCAACCCGTAATCTATTCTCTAAAATATCTTGATAAATATCTAGCAATTGTGGGGTAGATAAATTATTATTAATTGCCTTTGTCATTTCTAACAAAGCACTAAGCTTAATATCTTTTACATTATTTTTATTTTCTAAATTCAAGTTAAACTATTTTAATAATGATTTCTATAAAATTTACACATAAAGTTAGTATAAAATAACATATAATGTAAACAGGTTTTTACTAGCAAAAACTAAAGCTAAAAAGTAATTCCTTTGTAATAATAAATTTATAAAAATAAATCAAAATCTTTTTTTATTCTAAATAAAAAACTTTGGTACCACCTCAAAACTTTAAATTTTATAAACGTTTTCATATACATTATAAACTTAACTATCGAATAATATTAAAATAAAAAATCCCAAAAAGACACTAACAAAAAGTGAATTTTTGGGATTAAAATATAAGGTAATTAAATTTTATTTTTTTGCGTCAGCTAAAAATTGAGCTAAACCTTTATCTGTTAACGGATGATTTAATAAAGCCATAATTGCACTTAAAGGTGCTGTAATAACATCTGCACCAATTTGCGCACATTGTATAATATGCATTGGATGACGCACGGAAGCAGCTAATATTTCTGTTTCGTAGCCATAGTTATCATAAATTACTCTAATATCATCAATTAATTGCATTCCATCTGTACTTACATCATCTAAACGACCAACAAAAGGAGATACATAAGTTGCTCCTGCTTTTGCAGCTAATAAGGCTTGACCTGCAGAAAAAACAAGGGTACAGTTAGTTTTAATACCTTTATCACTAAAATATTTAATGGCTTTAATTCCTTCTTTAATCATTGGAATTTTTACTACAATTCTTTCATGCAATTCTGCCAACATTTCTCCTTCTCTAACCATTCCTTCAAAATCTGTTGCAATAACTTCTGCACTAACATCTCCTGTAGTAATTTTACAAATATCTACGTAATGTTTTAAAATATTGTCTTGTCCTTTTATGCCTTCTTTGGCCATAAGGCTTGGGTTTGTAGTAACACCATCTAACACGCCTAAATCTTGCGCTTCTTTAATTTGTTCTAAATTTGCTGTATCAATAAAAAATTTCATAGGATAATTGTTTTTTTTGTAAATTTAAACATAAGCAATTTAGAAAAACACAATGTTTGTAGATTGTTTAAATATTTATTTAAATAGTGAAAAAAGTTAAAATAGTTGTATTTACTGGTGCTGGAATGAGTGCCGAAAGTGGCATAAAAACCTTTAGAGCAAGTGATGGTCTATGGGAAGAATATAACATTGAAGATGTAGCAACCTTTACTGCATGGAAAAAAAATCAAGTATTAGTACAACAATTTTATAATAAACGCAGAAAACAAGTTATGGATGCTAAACCAAATTTAGCCCATCAATTAGTTGCCAGGCTCCAAGACAATTATGATGTACATATTATAACCCAAAATATTGATGACTTACATGAAAGGGCTGGAAGTAAAAAAGTATTGCATTTGCATGGAGAAATTATGAAAGCAAGAAGTACAGTTGATTCTTCTTTAATTTATCCTATAAAAAATTGGGAGATAAAAATTGGCGAACTATGCGAAAAAGGATCGCAATTAAGACCTCATATTGTATGGTTTGGAGAAGCTGTACCTGAAATGGAAAATGCTTCTAAAATAGCTGAAACTGCTGATGTTTTTATAACTATTGGGACTTCTTTAAACGTTTATCCTGCGGCAAACTTAATAAATGAAATTAAAGATGAAACACCTAAATATTTAATAGACCCACAACAATTTAGTTTAGATTATATAAAAAATTTAACGCATTTAAAAACTACCGCAGTGGAAGGAATGAAAATTCTTTTTAAAAAATTAACTGAAACAAACCTATGAGTACTTCATCAACCATAAAATGCCCAAATTGTAAACACGAATTTCCTATTGCCAATGCTATGTCGCAAGAAATAGAAGCGGAAATGCGTGCTAAATATTTAAAAGCATATAACGACGAAAAAACAAAACTAACGGCTAAGGAAAAAGAATTTGAACAAAAATTAGAACAACTTAAATTACAAGAAGAAAATCAATCAAAAATTATTGCTGAAAAAATTGCCTTACAAAAAAATGTTTTAGAACAAGAAGCTATAAAAAAAGCTGCTTCGGAAATGCAATTGCAAATGGAATATTTAAATAAAGAATTGAATGAAAAAGCCAATAAATTAAAGGAAAGCCAAGCAAAAGAATTAGAATATTTAAAAAATGTAAAAGATTTAAAAGATAAAGAAGCTGAATTGGAAATTACAATTCAAAAGAAATTGCAAGCCGAACGTGAACACTATGCCGAACAAATAAAAAAACAAGAACAAGAAAAAAACATTCTCAAAGACAAAGAATTCCAAATGAAAATGATGGAATTGCAAAAGCAATTAGATGATCAAAAAAAACTTACTGAAGAAATGGTTCGTAAGCAAGGTCAAGGATCGATGCAAATGCAAGGAGAAATACAAGAGCTGGCCTTAGAAGATTTATTGAGAGCTAGTTTTCCTTTTGATTTAATTGAAGAGGTTGGAAAAGGAATACGCGGAGCAGACGCCATACAAACTGTAAGAAATAATATTGGTCAAGCATGTGGGAAAATAATTTACGAAAGTAAAAACACTAAAGCATTTAGTGCAGATTGGATTGATAAACTAAAACACGATATGCGCCACACTCAAGCCGATATTGCTGTTATTGTTACTGAAACAATGCCAAAAGACATGGATAATTTTGGTATGAAAGAGGGCGTTTGGATATGTACATTTACCCAAATTAAATCTTTAGCCTTTGTATTAAGAGATAGTTTAATTAAAATTAATTCGGCATTAATTAGTCAGGAAAACAAGGGCGATAAAATGAGTATGCTCTACTCCTACTTAACCGGAAATGAATTCAGACAACAAATTGAAGCTATAGTAGAAGGTTTTTCTGAATTACAAGATGGGATTCAAAAAGAGAAAAATGCCATGCAAAAAATTTGGAAAGAACGTGAAAAGCAATTAGAAAAAGTTTTATTAAATACAACCAATTTTTACGGTTCGGTAAAAGGAATTGCTGGTAATGCTATTGGAGATATAAGCTTACTGGAATTAGGTAATGGTAAATAATACCAAATAAAAAGGGGGTACTTCTATAAGAAATAACCCCTTTTTGTGAAAATATAATTTTGAAATTATAAGCCTGTTCCAAAGTGAGTCATACTCTCTTTTTTACTTGGATTAATAGTCATTACAGGTAAATTACTGATGTCAACAATTTTTTGAGCTTCAGTACCACTAAAAAACTCTTTAATGCTTAATGTTGGCTTATTCATAATAACTATTAAATCTGATTCAATTTTATTTGCATACTCTACTACTGTATCTGCAACATTATCACTTGCAATAGATTTATTAGAACAAGAAATTCCTTTTCCTTTGATATATTGTTTTACCTGATGTGAATATGCTAATAATTGATTTTCGTATGCAGCATCAGATAAACTAAATACACCTAAAATACGAATAGAAGCTCCAAAATAATGAGCAAATTGTATTGCTACATCCACTTTTTCGCGCGATTCGCGAGATAAATCCAATGGTAACAAAATATTTTCACATCCATCTTTGTGGTCTTTTCCTCTAATTGAAATAACTGGGCAATGACATTCTCTAATCATTTTAGAAGCACTTGCTCCAACAATTTGCGTAGAACTCATATGACTTTCTAATCCAACCATTACTAAAGTTGCATTAACTTCTTCGGCAACTCTTGGCACTTCAATATAAATATTACCTTTAATATTCATAAATTCAGATGGCACTCCACTTTCTGTTTCTGTTAACTTTGTTAACGTTTTTAACTCTTCATACATCTCAGAACCAACTTTATCATAGGTATGTAATAAAATTATTTTTGAGTGAGTGTATTTAGCTAAATTATAAGCTTGCTTAATTGCTAATAATGATTGCTCTGTAAAGTCGATTGGAATAAGTAAAATACCTCTTTCTTGAAGTTTCATATGTAGATGTTTATTGATTTTTAAATTGTCATATGGTATACGCCCTTTATTATTTGGTGTTTGTTTGCAACAAACTCATTTAAAGTGGCTATTTCATATAGTATAATAAAATGGTTTCTTAACTTGCAAAGTTAGTCAAATTAATGATATTAAGATATTTATAAAAAAAAATATGAAGAATTTGATGTTAATTAAATATTTATTACGAAATTCGAACACGAAAAATTAAAGAAACAATACAATGACAGTATATGTATGA
>CALMMX010000103.1 GCA_937868545.1 uncultured Bacteroidota bacterium | reverse complement strand
TCCAAGTTATATTTTAGGTTATCAATTTACAATTGCCACTAAGTTAAAATCAAAGATGTTTCAATCAATGCTTGATGACTATGATAAGAAACATGCAAGTAAATTTGGACCAGCAAAATTTATTTCAGGTTCCATTGATTTGTTGTATGCTCCTAAAGTTATTACAGATTCAACATTTTTGTACAGTCCTTATGGTTACTATACTCCACAAGAAATGAAAATTAATAGCCCTTTAAAATCAAGACATTTTGGAGTTCAATTAAAAATGTTTGTTTTCACTCCATACGCAGTAGGTGTATATATGGCAATGGGATTATTACCTGGGGTAAGAACTACTGATTCTGATAATAAACTTGATGTAAGCGCAAAAGTAGGGGTATTAGTAAATCTATCAATTGCAAGGTAAAATTATATAATAATGAAAACGAAATTAATAATATACATAACCATACTTGTTGGTTTATATTCTTGTAACAAAGATCAAAATATGTATAAACAGCCAAACTATGAGTCTGTTAACTCTAGTGTATTGTGTTATCAATCTTTGTATGACATTGTAAGAATTTGTGATGGTGTTGCTAGTCAGCCAGCTTTTACTGGAACAGTGCAGCCAATTACATTTACAAAAGATTCTTTATCTGGTTACATAAATGCTCATATAAATTTAAATGATACCCTAACAAGACATAGTGATGGTAGAAAACGTAGTGGAAAAATGGAACTTAATTTTAAGAAAGATTATTTTGTTACAAATACATTATTTAAAGTGAGTTTAGTTAATTATAATGTAAATGGTTATGTATTTAATGGTGATTTAACTTACACTATTTTATCTTCTTCTTTAAGTAATAAATATTTTAAAATTATAGCAAACGGTTTAAAAGTTACAAGTCCAAGTAATACATATTCTATTAATAGTATACTTACGATAAATAGTACTGGATTTTACAGTAGTTATGTAAAAGGCTTTGTAAATGGAACTGGAAGTTTATTTAATTACACATCTAACACTATTGATAGTTTGTATATAACAACGCGCTTTTATTACAAAAGTAAATTTGATTTAAATGCAAAAGATTTTGATGCTGTAATTAACTATGGTGATGGACAAAATGATTCATTAGCAACAGCTACTTCTAATGATTTTAGATTTATAATAAATTTAAAAAGCTTTTAATAATAAATAATTTTGATTTCTAATTGTTGAAATAATACCTTTGATAAGATGCTACAAGCAAGTGTAAATGTTGGTGCTCAAAAGTGGTCGAATTTATTTTCGATTGAAAGTAAAAACTCTATTTTTTTAAATATGAAAATTAATGTAGGCGTAGTAGATGATAAGAGTATTAACAGAAGCACTGTTAAGCAAAAATTGCAATCTTATTCTGAAGTAACATTAATGTTAGAGGCTGGAAATGGACAAGATTTTTTGGATCAATTAAAAAATCTAACTGAAGAAAATAGGCCAGACGTTGTTTTGATGGATTTAGATATGCCAGTAATGGATGGAATTGATGCCATAAAAATTGCCTCTGCTACCTATCCAAAAATGAAGTTTATTGTTTTAACTGTGTTTGAAGATACAGAGCGTATTTTCGAGGCAATAAAAGCTGGGGCCAATGGATATTTGTTAAAGGATGATAAAGCGGTAAATATTATGGACGCCATAAGTAATGTTATCGATTTTAATGGTGTGCCAATGAGCCCAATTATAGCTCGAAAAGCAATGGAATTAATGTTAGGTAGTAAACCAGTAGAGGCTTCATCATCTATTGAACAACTAGGATTAACACAACGTGAAACCGAAATATTAAAGGAATTAGCAAGTGGTGCTACGTATAATGCAATTGGAGAAAAATTATTTATTAGCCCATTAACGGTTCGTAAACATGTTGCAAATTTGTATGAAAAGCTTCATGTAAGTAATCGTATGCAAATTGTTTCTATTGCTCAAAAAAACAAATTAATATAACGTTAGCGATTGATTTCAGTATTTTTAAATATTATAAATAGGCGAGTATCAAATAATTTAAAAGTGTTGATATAAAATGCTTGTTTGTGAAATAATAGTGAAGAAATCTAAGGAAAAAATAATCTAAAGGTTAAAAAATCGGTGATTTAATTTTAGTGAGGTGCGGTAGGTTTTGGCAAAACGGTGCGAAATCCTAGTT
>CALMMX010000102.1 GCA_937868545.1 uncultured Bacteroidota bacterium | reverse complement strand
ATGTTTTAAAATTTGATATGCCAATTAAAGACCCTAACTCTTACATTCACAGAATTGGTAGAACTGGTAGAGCAGATAAAACTGGTATTGCAGTTAGTTTCATTACAAAAGCAGATGCTACCATACACAAAAGTATTGAGACCTTAATGAATAAAAAAATTACAAAACTCGATATGCCAGAAGCTGTCGAAATTTGTGAAAACCTTACTCAAGACGAAAAACCAGTTACAAGAGTTAAAGTAATAAATAAAAATAAAAATCCTGCAGCGCCAACTGGAGCCTTTCATGAAAAGAAAGATAAAAACAAAAAAGTAAATTTAGGTGGCGCTCGTAAGCGTGAAAATCAAAGGCGTATAGCAGAAAGAAAGAGTAAAAGGCAGTATTAATTTTAAATAAGGTGCAAGCTTTATTTTCCGTACAATTGCCCAAGAGTGCTTTTAAATGCTAAATCAAGTCAATATTACAAATTTTAAATAGGTTTATTCTATTAATTGTTTCTTATAAAACTTGCTAACTTAGAATTGTAACTGAAATCATTTCGTTATCATTTTCTTTTAATATTTCCATAAAGACCTCTTTATTTTGCATATCATTTATTAAAAAGTAAGGTTCATTTAATATTACAATATTTACTCCACTCTCTTCAATCCAATCTAAATCAGAAAACACTTCTTCTAAGGCATCTAAATTAAATCCAAAATAATCAGGGATTGATAATTGCTGTTTTAAAGTTATATAACACTTATCAAGTGTATCGCAGGTATTTCCATCAATAAAAACAATGCGTTGATTATTTAAACTCAAATAGCTATTTGGTATTATATTTATTTTATTCATTCTGTTTTTATTTCAGTAAATGTTTTATAATGATTTTTGGTGTACCAATTTCTACCATCATTACCTGTGCATAATCTTTCGGCTCCCCTATTTTGCCCTTGTACTTTTGGGTTCACATCCCACTCCTGATAATCTATTTTAGCACCCGTTTCAGTTTGTTTCGGCAAAATACCTTCTCTGTTAGAAAATACCCTACCACCAACATAACCATCCATTGCATGGTTGTTTTTCTTAATAAATTTTAAAACAGTTAAAACCTTTTCAGGAATTCCTTCATTTAAATTTGAATGATTATAATTATTTGTTGGGTCCTTCTTAGCAGTATCATTTTTTTTGGAGTTATCTGTAATTATTGGATTAGTTACATTACCAGTATTTACAGAGGAAAATTTTGTTACCAAAAGCAAAACAATTGCACAAACAAATAATCCAATAAATAATTTAGAATAGTTTTTAAACATGATGTGAATGTAAAAAAAGAAAATGTAAAGTCTATAACAATTTACCTTTTCATGAAATAATTATTAATGCAATTCTAACTTAAATAAACTCTATTCAATCGAAAAAAAACTAAAGCATTTTACCAATCCAATTAGGAAAATGTTGTAACGTTGATAATTGTGGTTTAGTTTCGAACAAACCAAACACTGCACTACCACTGCCACTCATGCATGCGTATAATGCATTGGAATCATACAATTTATTTTTCACTTCTTCAACAATTGGATATTTACTAAATATTGATTTTTCAAAATCATTTATTAATGTATTTTTCCATGTAGTAATTGGTTGTTGTATTATATCTAACAACGCTACTTCTGGTTTATTTGGTTCAACTAAACTGTAAGCTTCTTTTGTATTACTATGTACATTAGGATAAATAATTGCAATGTATAAATGCGATAAATCCAATTTTATCTCTTGAAACACATCGCCTTTTTGAGTTGCCAATACGGGAGTATTGTTTATGAAAAAAGCGCAATCACTTCCCAATTTCCTTGCAATATCAAGCTTTTGGGTATTTGATAAATTTAATTGAAATGTAGAATTTAAAAGATTTATAAAAAAAGCAGCATCTGCACTTCCGCCACCGAGCCCAGCTCCCATTGGCAACGTTTTATGTAAATACACATTAATATTAGGAACGTTTACAGTTTCTTTAATTAATTGATACGCTTTATATAATAAATTATCAGTTGTATTTCCTAATATAGGTAAGCCACTTACGTGCAAAACAAAATCCTCCGAAGTAGCTCTATTTTCAACTATTTCTAATGTTTCGGTCCAATTTACAGGATAAAAAATAGTTTCAAGATTATGGAAACCATCATTTCGTTTTTCAGTAATTCGAAGTCCTAGATTTATTTTAGCATTTGGAAAACAAATCATATCACTATTTTGATTTTTCGATAACCATCCCAAAATCCATAATTAATGGCAATGGATTGTTACGCATACCTTGCTCAAAAGTAAATGTGTATTTTCCTACTTCAGGGAAGCGAACATTTTTAGTAACTAAAATCTTATTATCAAAAATATCACCAGCGCCATCTCCTATCCATTCTCCTTTTGGAGTAGCCAAAATACATTCTAAGGTATCAATGCTGTGTTTACCATTTGGGTAAGTTGTATTTAAAAAAACAAATAAATTACTAAACGGGTACGAATCGGCATGACGAACAGTTAGGTACACATTGTTTAGAGTGTTATTATCTGTAATATCAACCTCAAAAGATATTTTATTTGCTTTATCCCAACCACTTTCAGGAATAGTGATATACTTAGTAAATACTGTATTTTGATTACATGATGAAAATACAACCATGCATAAAACACTTACTATCAGATAATATTTATTAACCAATTGGCGGCGGATTATCATTTTTTGGTTTTGGTTTATGATTATGAACTGGCTTTTTATGCTGAGGATTTTGAGGCTTAGCATTTGGATTATTATTAGGCTTTGCTTGTGGTTTATTTTGCTGATTAGGATTTGACTTTGCCTGTTGGTTTGGATTAGGTTTAGCTTGTTGATTTGGATTAGGCTTATTTTGTTGGTTAGGGTTTGGTTTTGTCTGCTGATTTGGATTAGGCTTAGCTTGTTGATTAGAATTTGGTTTATTTTGCTGATTCGGGTTTGGCTTTGCCTGCTGATTTTGATTAGGCTTAGCTTGTTGATTAGGGTTAGGTTTTTTATTTTGATTCTTATGTTTATGATTTTGTTTTTTACGATCATCAAAACGCGTTAAAGAATCTTGCCCTACAACATTTTCATAATCAGGAGATTTAACTTCTGCTAATTCTTTAAACTGTTTTGGTTCAAGTAAATCAGCAGGTTTTTTATCTGCTGCATTTAATTCAAAAATTTCTTTAGTACGAGCAATTGATAAAGGAATAAACACATCTGGCTCGCTAGTATAGCTCCACCAAATAATACGTTTAAAAATATCTGTTTTTTGATGAAATGCATAGCCTTTTTCAGTAGCTAATCGTCTATTATCAATTGATGGAAATTCTTTTAAAGCATCTAAATAACTATCTAATTCGTAATTCAAACAGCACTTTAATTTTCCACATTGCCCAGCTAATTTTAATGGATTTAGAGATAATTGTTGGTAGCGAGCTGCAGATGTAGAAACCGTTCTAAAATCGTTTAACCAAGTAGAACAACATAATTCTCTTCCGCATGAACCTATAGCCCCAAGTCGTGCGGCCTCTTGTCGTGCACCAATTTGGCGCATTTCAATACGAACTTTAAACTCTTCGGCCATTACTTTAATCAACTCTCTAAAATCAACCCTTCCATCGGCAGTATAATAAAAAACAGCTTTGCTTTTATCACCTTGATATTCTACATCGCTAATTTTCATTTGTAAATTTTGTCTTAAAGCCAATGTTCTGGCTTTAAACATGGCATCAACTTCTAAGCTCTGTGCTTCTTTCCATTTATCAATATCAGTTTGTTTCGCTTTACGATATATTTTTTTAATATCAACGCTATCATAACCAATACCTTTCTTTTTTAGCTGTAATCTAACTAATTCGCCAGTAATTGAAACAACACCAATATCATGTCCGGGAGAAGATTCGGTTGCCACAACATCACCTACATTTAAAGTTAGGTTATTTACATTGCGGTAAAATTCTTTTCTCGAATTTTTAAAACGTATTTCTACAACATCACATGGCGTTTGGCCTTCTGGTAAACTCATATTACCAAGCCAATCAAACACATTTAATTTATTACATCCTCCACTGGTTCCGCAAGAGCCATTATTATTACAGCCATTGGGAACACCTGTAGAGTTATTATTTCCTCGCCCCGAAGAGCAACTAGTACACGACATATGTTTCTATTATATTTAAATCTAAACAAAAATTCTTTTCTATTTAGATTGATAAATATAATCAATTTTTTAAAATTAAATTCGACTAAGATATTGACTTATAAACGACTATAAGCTTATATTTAGTCCCAAAAAATCATTAAAATGACAGTATTTATAACAGGAGCTACATCGGGAATTGGCAAACAAACAGCTTTAGAATTTGCAAAAAATGGATATAACATTATAATTACAGGAAGAAGGCAAGAAAGGTTAACAGATTTAAAGCAGTTTATAGAGTCTAATTACACCGTTTTGGTT
>CALMMX010000101.1 GCA_937868545.1 uncultured Bacteroidota bacterium | reverse complement strand
GTAATTGCCGATTTCCAAGCAGCTGAAGAAATGATTAAAGGTATGATCAAAATGATTAATACCGGTAGTAAATTTTTTAAACCATCTTTAAGAATGGTAATTTGTATTCCTAGTGGTATTACTGAGGTTGAAAAACGTGCCGTTAGAGATAGTGCTGAACACGCTGGTGCGAAAGAAGTTTATATGATACACGAACCTATGGCGGCTGCTATTGGGATGGGTATTGATGTGGAAGAACCAGTGGGCAATATGATTATTGATATTGGTGGTGGTACTTCTGAAATTGCCGTTATTGCATTAGGTGGAATTGTTTGTGACAAATCTATACGTATTGCTGGTGATGATTTTAATGCAAATATTGAAGAATATATGCGTCGTCAGCACAACATTTTAATTGGTGAGCGTAGTGCTGAACAAGTTAAAATTGAAGTTGGAGCTGCTATGACTGAAATCGAAAATCCTCCAGCTGACTTTGCAGTGCAAGGAAGAGATTTAATGAGTGGTATTCCAAAAGAAGTATTTGTTAGTTATGTAGAAATTGCGCATTGTTTAGATAAATCTATTGCAAAGATTGAAGAGGCTATTTTAAATGCATTGGAAATGACTCCACCTGAATTAGCAGCTGATATATACAGAACAGGTATTTATATGGCTGGTGGTGGTTCTTTATTAAGAGGATTAGATAAGCGTATTTCATTAAAAACAAAATTGGCTGTACACGTTTGCGAAGATCCTTTAAGAGCGGTGGCTAGAGGAACAGGTATTGCGCTTAAAAATGTACATAAATTCCCATTCTTAATTAAATAATTTAAAGCAAATAATAAAATGAAAAAGTCAATAATTAAAGCAGTATTATTTTTTAGTTTAGTCTTAACTAGTTATAATAATTTTGCTCAAGATGAGGCCGCCTTTGATAAAGGAACTGTAGTAGTTACTGGTGGTTATGGTTTTCCCGATTTGTATCGCGGAACATTAAGAGTGGCATTTAATTCATACAATTCAACAACCGTAAAAGGCTTTGGCCCACTAATTTTAAAAGGAGATTATGGAATTGTGAAATTTAAATGGGGTCATTCAGTGGGAGCAGGAATGGTTATTGGTTTTAATGCAACTACTGTTGAATACAATTATAATTATTATGTTAATTGGTTTACTCCAGTGCAAAATTACCATGCGGTTGATAAGTATAAAACAATTACAATAGGAGCTCGTGGTACGTATCATTTTTATACAAAAGAAAAATTTGATTGTTATGCAAGTGTTGGTTTAGGGTTTAATATAAATTCAGTTAATCAAACAACAAATGATCCAGGTGGAGTATCAATTTCAGCAAAGAAACGTTCAGGTGTTTATGAAGCCTTAACTGTTGGAGTAAGATATTATTTTACTAAAAATATTGGTGTTTATTCTGAGTTAGGTTGGGATATGTCAGCACCAATTCAAGGTGGTATAGCTATTAAGTTTTAATTAGATAAAAATAATTGGTTATTATATAAAGCAGTAATGAATAATATTTTTAAGTTCTTATATAAAAACAATTATTTTTTTATTTTTTTGGTACTCGAAATTATTTGTATAATAATCATTTCTAATAATAGGGGATATCAAGGTTCTAAATTTATAAATTCTGCTAATTCAGTTAGTGCTAATGTTTATCAAATTTCTTCAAATACTAAAGAATATCTTCAATTAAAAGAGGAAAATGATAGATTGGCATTTGAAAATAATTATTTAAAGAATAGAATTAAGCTTGGCTATTCAGTTTTACCTCTAAAAATCTATAAGAAAAACGATACTCTTTATAGACAAGAGTTTGAGTTTATGAATGCTAAAGCAATTAATAGTTCTGTAAATAAACGAAATAATTATTTAACATTAAACATTGGGGCTTTGCAAGGAATTGGGCAAGATATGGCAGTTGTGAATAGTGAGGGAATAGTAGGAGTTGTAAAGGCTGTTTCTGAGAATTATTCTTCTGTTATGTCTGTATTACATAAAGATGTAATTGTTCCATGTAAATTAAAGAAAGAAGGAATTAATGGAACATTGATGTGGGAAGGTGGTGATTATAAATATTGCAGTTTAATTGATATTCCTACACATGCAAGAATGAAGAAAGGTGATTCCGTAATTACAAGTTCATTGTCTGGTATTTTTCCTGAAGGAATTTTAGTTGGATACGTAGATAGTTATGAACGTCGTCAGAATGAGTCATTTTATACTGTTAAGGTTAGATTAGCACCTGATTTTAAAAAAATTAACCATGTATCAGTAATAAAATTTAATTATAAAACAGAAAAAGATAGTTTAGAAATTAAAACACAAACTCAAAGTGATAAGTGATGTTATAAAAAATAGTATAAGGTTTATTATCTTAATTCTTTTGCAAGTTCTAATTGTACAGAACATGCGAATGGGTTCATATATTATTTTGTTTCCATATATATTATTTATTTTACTATTGCCTTTTGAAACACCGAAACTTGTTGTTTTAGTTTGTGCATTTTTTACAGGCTTGGTAATAGATATGTTTTATGATACAGCCGGTATGCACGCTGCAGTTTGTACTTTAATTGGCTTTTTAAGGTATTATATTTTAAAATTAATTGCACCAAGAGAAGGTTATGATGCAGGCTTAAACCCTACAATTGATAGTATGGGTTCAACTTGGTTTATTACTTATGCTTTATCTATTATATTTATTCATCACATGTTCTTTTTTTATATGGAGATATTTAGATTTAGCGAATTCTTTAAAACATTATTGCGAGTGATATTAAGTAGCATAGGTACTTTTATATTTGTATATATAATTCAATTTTTATTTTATAAATCAGGTAAAATAAAGTAATGAATAACTCAAATCTTTCGGATAGAAAATTTATAATTTCTGCATTTTTTATTGTAGTAGTTATAATTTATATTTCTCGATTATTTTATTTGCAAATTATTGATGATCAATATAAGCTAGATGCTCGTAACAATGCATTTAGGTATAGAACAGAGTATCCAGTAAGAGGATATATTTACGATAGAAATGGTAAGTTAATGGTTTATAATGAACCATCTTATGATTTAATTGTAACTCCTAAATTGGCAAAAGGTGCCGATACTCTTGCTCTTTGTAAAATATTAGAAATTACAAGAGATGAATATATTAGGCGAATGAAAAAAGCTTCTCAAGCTCCTAATTCACCTCGAAAAGAAAGTGTTTTTGAAAAGCAATTGTCTCCGAAAATTTATGCTGCACTCCAAGAAAAATTATATCGATTTAAGGGATTTGATGTTCAGGCAAGAACAGTAAGAAAATACCCTCGGCCAATTGCAGCGCATCTATTAGGCTATGTGGGAGAGGTAAGTAAAGAAAAAGCCGCTAAGGATCCTTACTACAGAGAAGGTGATTATATAGGGATTTCTGGTATAGAACGTTCTTACGAAGAAGAATTGAGAGGTAAAAAAGGAACTCAAATTGTAATGGTTGATGTTCATAATAAAACGAAAGGTCGTTTTATGGATGGTTTATATGATACATTAGCAATTCCAGGTAAAGCCTTATTTAGTAGTATTGATATTGAGTTACAAGAGTATGGTGAGAAATTAATGGCAGGTAAAAAAGGGGCAATAGTTGCTATTGAACCAAGTACAGGTGAAATTTTATGTTTGGTTTCTAGCCCTGGTTACGATCCAAATTTATTAGTAGGTGGAAAAGAGCGCTCTCGAAATTATACAAAACTATATTATGATTCGCTCAACTTACCTTTATTTAATCGTGCATTAACTGCTATGTATCCTCCTGGCTCTACCTTTAAATTAATTGATGCATTAATAGCGCAACAAGATGATTTAATTAATAGGCATACTGTTTACCCATGCCACAATGGTTATCCACCAATGGGAGGGCACCCAGCTTGCCATAGTCATCCATCTACTGATTTGCCAGGTTCAATTGCAACTTCTTGTAATTCTTATTACAGTTATGTTTTTAGAGAAATTACTGATCAAAAAAAATATCCAAAATTTGAAGATGGATACAATCATTGGCGTGATGCGGTGCGTTCATTTGGTCCAAATACAAAGTTAGGAACTGATTTACCTTACGATAAACCTGGAAATGTTCCAAGTGTTGAGTATTATAATAAAATATTTGGTAAAGGGCATTGGCGTTCTAACACTGTTGTCTCATTAGGTATTGGTCAGGCAGAGTTAACTTTAGTTCCACTGCAAATGGCAAATGTTGTGGCATCTATTGCTAATAGAGGATATTTTTATACACCTCATTGTATAAAAGGTGTTGGTGTTGAGAAATCATTGGATAAACGTTTTAAAGAAAAACATTTTACTTATGTACAAAATCAACTTGCTTATGATAATGTGTTAGATGGTATGCAAAGTTGCGTAGATGCTGGTACGGGTAGAGCCAGTAAATTAAAAGATATTATTGTTTGCGGTAAAACTGGTACTGCAGAAAATCCACATGGTAAAGATCATGCTGTTTTTTCTGCATTTGCGCCAAGAGAGAAACCTAAGATTGCTATTGTTTGTTTTATCGAAAATGCTGGTTTTGGTGGTACTTGGAGTGCGCCAATAGTTGGGTTAATGATTGAGAAATATTTAACACGTAAGGTTACCCGACCAGATGTTGAGAAACGAATGATAGAGGCAAATTTAATTAAGGGAACTAATTTATTAGGAAGATAATACGAGTGAGGAAAAACGAAAATAGCTTATTTTTTGGTGTAGATAAAATTACAGTGGCTACCTATGCATTATTGGTTTTTATGGGGTGGTTAAATATTTATGCAGCAGTATTTAATGAAGATCATCAAAATATTTTTGATACTACTCAAAAATACGGTAAACAATTAATTTGGATTTCTTCTGCTGCATTTATTGCATTTATGATATTAATTATTGATGCTGGTTTTTTTACTGTTTTTTCATATGTATTTTATGCTGTATTATTATTAGCATGCGTTGCAGTTCCTTATTTAGGTAGGGAAGTAAAAGGTAGTCGGTCTTGGTTCAGATTTGGTGATTTCGGAATTCAGCCAGCTGAGTTTATGAAATTTGCTACCAATTTAGCACTTGCAAAATTTTTGAGTAATGTAAATATCGAAGTTGAAGATACACGGAGGAAAAGACTTTCGGATATTTTGAAAAATTATAAAAACACCATTATTGCTGCAATATTTTTAGGATTACCTTTATTAATTATAAAATTATTACAAGATGAAACAGGATTAGCAATTGTATTTGTTGCTTTTATAATTACACTGTATCGCGAAGGTTTGTCTGTAAATTTCCTGATTTTCGGGTTGTTATCCGCCTTATTATTTGTTTTATCATTAGTTATGGAGCAACAAACTTTAATTATTGTTTTGGCTTCGATTGCAGCTGTCTCAATTTTATTCATTAAAAGGTCACGTAAAAATATAATTATTGTTGCTGTAATTTTAAGTGCAGCTTGTGGGGTTGTATTAGGTACTAACTATGTTTATAATCATTTAGAAGATCATCAACGTATTCGTATTGATGTGCTTTTGGGAAGAGGGACAGTAAATTTAAAAAAAGAAGGGTATAATGTTAATCAAGCTAAAATAGCAATTGGTTCAGGAGGCTTTTTTGGTAAAGGCTATTTACAAGGTACACAAACAAAGTATGATTTTGTGCCCGAACAAGATACCGATTTCATTTTTTGCACAGTTGGCGAGGAATGGGGTTTTGTTGGTTCATCTGTAGTTATTTTATTAGAACTGTTTTTAATATTGCGAGTAATCTTTATGGCAGAAAGGCAACGATCTCCATTTAGTCGGATTTATGGTTATGGAGTAGCCTCTGTATTGTTTTTTCATGTGGCAGTAAATGTTGGTATGACAATAGGATTAATGCCAGTAATTGGGATACCATTACCATTTTTTAGTTATGGTGGATCTTCATTATGGTCATTTACAATCTTGCTTTTTATATTTATTAAACTTGACGCTAATCGATTAGTCATATTAAGGTAAAATATAGTAATCTGATATTTTCCATTTTACGACTTTTTTTATTACCGAAAAACGGTTAAATTTTACCGATAATTGTTTTATGCTTTGATAGTAAAATCATGTTCTCTAATTTTAAAATAAATTAAAACTAGAATTATGAAAACAACTTTACTATTATTATTTATTAGCATAATTGGTTTTTCCCAAACTACACTAATTCCATTAGGTTCAAGCTGGAAGTATTTATCGCAAGGAAGTGCAGCTCCAAGTAATTGGAATACGTCAAGTTTTTCTGATGCAGCATGGCCATCAGCTACCGCACAATTGGGTTTTGGTGATGGTGATGAAACAACCGTTACACCACAAGTTGTTTCTGGTTCTACAGTTGTTACAACATATTTCCGTAAAACTATTTCTATTGCTACTCCAACAAATTGTAATGTGAGCATGGTTATAGATGATGGTTCAGTAGTATATATTAATGGAATAGAAGTAAACAGATTTAATTTACCAACAGGTACAATATTATATTCAACATTAACTCCAACATTTACTGAGAATGCTCCCGTTTCATTTACAGTTCCTGCATCAGTATTTGTTACTGGAACAAATATAATTGCAGTGGAAGTGCATCAAAATGCTTTAAATAGTTCAGATTTGAGTTTTGATTTTTCAATGGCAGTTTCATTAGCTAGTTGTGCTAATCATCTGGTTAATTATGATTATCCATTTTATGTTGATACAAAAAATACAGCTTTACATAGTTCAATAAATTATGGACCAACTGAATTTCATTTGCCAAGTAGGTTTATAACAAGTTATGAATGGAATTGGGCTTACGCTGCTTGGGATGCTCCAATTAAACATGGCTTTTCTCATACACAAAGTTGGGTTGATGTGCCTAATAAGAATACTGTGCCAACAAAAATTAGGTCTAAACAGTTCAATGATCCAGCATGTTTTGATGGTTATTCTTTTTGGGATCAAAATTCTATTTCAAGTATTTATAATTTAAAGGTTCAAAAGTATCAGTCCGTATTTAAAACAGGAAATGCGCTTTTATGGTATACATCTGGGACTGTTAGCATATGCCCACCAACACCAGCAAGCCCAACTTTTCCTGTTGATTCAAATTCTCTTGCAGCATATTCAAGTACTGGTGGAGTTGTAAGAAAAAACGTTGCACTGGTAACAGTTGATTTAGAAAAACAATTTAATATTGACAGATATTGGGGAGTAGGTGGTTTAAATGATTGGTTGCAATGCCTTAAAGATAATAATACAACAACATGGCCATGTAATCCAATTTACACAGGTTCATCAGCAAGTTGGTTAGGTGCAAATACTCAAATGCCTACACCTTCTGCATTGTCAAGTAGTACTACAAGTTTTAATGATTTTAAAAAGGCATTTTTTCGTACAAGATTAAAGGAATATAATGCTCCAATTCAAGCTTATAAAACACTATCTCCTAATCCAGGGTTAATAGGAAATTATTCATCGAATATTGATTTGGTGGATGTTTTTACAACATTTCCTACGGTTACTTGGGCTCAGCTAACAACTGATGCTACAAAGATTAATTGGATGTTTAGAGACACAGTAAATTTTACAAATTTTGGTAATTTTTATACTAATAATTTGGATTTTATTAGTCCTGATGATTATCACGGAAGTGGTAAACTTAATAGTTATTCTGCAAGTTCTGGTAATTGGCTTCAAGAAAGTTTATATACTGTAGAATTAGCAAAAGCATGGTTCCCAACTAAGCCAGTACTTCCTTACCATTGGGTTAAAAGTGATTATTCACTTACTGATGGCTCTCCAAATTATGATACATGGATGGATTCTTTAGTTGCTGAGGCCACTCCTATTTTTGCAATTATGAGTGGTTCAGATGGTTTTATTTTCTGGGATGGTGATCAAAGAACAAATGTTAACCAACATGTTACAGATTATTATGTTAAAGGAATGCGTAGGTTAGCTCATTTTAATAGTATTTTAACTCCTACCACTGTTACTTATTATAAAAATTACGATCCTATTCAAATTAAAAATATGAATGCAGCTGCATATGCTTCACCTTCACAAATATATAATTTTGGTATAGCGCGAGGTATTATAAAAGGGGATTCTATTTTAATTGCAGCTATGAATCCAAATGCCCAGTTTGGTCAAATTACAAAAATTCCAATTAGTTTTTCAAATGCAAGCTATTATTTCAATGATACTGTAACAGTTGTAGGTCATAAATGTTTTTTAGGTGCAGCTAAAATGTGTTCATTAGGAATTACAACTGTAATTAATTCGATATTTGAAAAAAGTAATAACGCTTTAATTTACCCTAATCCATCTAAAAGTACAATTAGTATTAAAGGTATGGATGAAGTTGAAAATATTAAATCAATTGTAATAAGGGATATTTTAGGAAGAGAAATGTTTGTAACTAATAAGATAAATGAAATTAATATTGAAGGTTTGGTAACAGGAAATTATTTTGTTTCAATTTATAGCAATGAAAATGTTTTATTAAAAACGCTCAGATTTATAAAGGAATAATAGTTAAGGTTTAGTTTAAATTCAAAAAAGTTCACAGCTGGCTGTGAACTTTTTTTATAACCGAAAATCGATAAAATGTGACCGTTCATTTTTTTATACTTTGAGTTTTAAGAGTGTCTTCCTAATTTTAAATTAATTAAAAAATGAATTATGAAAGCAACTTTATTTTTGATGATTATTGCATTGTCTTCTGTGGCTCAAACAACTCTTATTAAATGGGGATCGCCATGGAAGTATCTATCTCAAACAACTGCAGCTGCATCCACATGGAATACAATTGGTTTTTTAGATTCCGGTTGGCCTTCTGGAAACACACAACTAGGATATGGTGACGGTGATGAAACTTTGATAATTCCAGCTACTGTTTCAGGTGTAAATATCCTAACAACCTATTTTAGAAAGTCGATAAATGTAGTAACTCCAAAAACGTTAGAAGCACGAATGTTAATTGATGATGGAGCTGTTGTATATGTAAATGGTGTTGAAGTTTATAGATACAATTTACCTTCAGGTTCTATTTTATACTCAACTTTAACTTCAACTTTTACCGAAAATCAAATGGTTAAGTTTGATATACCTGCTACCAATTTTATAGTTGGTACAAATGTTATTGCCGTAGAAGTTCATCAAAATACAGCAACTAGTTCTGACTTAAGTTTTAATTTTGATTTATCAAGTTCATTATTAGTTGATTATAATTACCCTTTTCATGTAAGTACAACTGATACAACAATGGGAAATCACATTGATTATGGTCCCCCATTTTCCTTGCCAAATAGGTTTATAATTAATTGGGATTATAATTGGAGTCATAATGGTTATTGGGACGCTCCTTTAACTCATGGTTTCTCACATTCACAAACATGGGGTGATGCTCCTTATGCAGCAAGTAATCCTACACCAGTTGCATCTACTCCAATAAATAGACGTTCTAGAGCAATTCAAACAATCGGATGTTTTGAAAATGGTCAACCTTGGTTAACAAAGTATAATACAAGTGCAGCAATGTTGGATTTAAAATCAAGAGCAGAGTACTTTTATAAGACTGGAATTCAGCTTAATTATATAGCAGGCGTATGCCCCGCCACTCCTACATCCTATACATCAATAACTAATGCTGGTGGCACATTGAACGCTGCTTTTTTGAGTGGAGGCACTTATGTAGCAAATTCAGGTTTGTTAGGGTTGGATTATGAGACACAATTTGGAATCGAATGGGGCTGGCCTGGTAATCTGGATAATTGGTTAACATGTTTAAAAGATAATAATACAACTACGTATCCTTGCACTGTTTTTAATGGAACATTCACAAATTCAGTTTTTAGACCTTCAACACACGGACCTACTAATCCAACATTACAGGCAATGTCTTTTAGCGAATTTAAAAAATACTATTTTAGAAATAGAATAAAAGAAATGAATGCGCCATTTGAATTTTATAAATCGCTTGTTACAAGTAGTCCTGCAAAAATGTTTAACTGGAGTTCTAATATTGAAGATCCTGCAGTTTTTATACATGATCCGTCTGTAACTTGGAGCCAACTAACTACTGATCCATCAAAATTAAATTGGCTATTTCTTGATACAACTAACTTTACTTCATTTGGTAATCATTTTGTAGATAATCAGGATATTATGGTGCCAAGTGCTTATTTTTGGGGAGGGACTTTAGGATATTATGGTGCATCTTCAGGTCATTGGTTGCAAGGTATTTTGTTTCAAATTGAATTAACAAAAGCTTGGTTGCCATCGAAACCTTGTTCTCCATCGTTTTGGCTTAAAGATGATAGTCCTACCCCCGTGTATACAAATTGGAAGGATACTCTAGTTGCTGAGGCAATGCCTATATTTGCATTAATGTCAGGTAGTGATGGATTCATGCTTTGGGATAATCAAGCATTTCCAAATGCGAACCAACATATTTATGATTATTTAATTAAAGGTATGAGAAGATTATCTCATTTTAACAGCATTTTGACACCAACAACTGTAACATTGTATAGAAACTTTGACCCAGTGCAATTAAGAACAATGCAAATAGCTTCTCAGCCTACTAATACGTATACCTTTGGAATTGCTCGTGGTATTGTGAAAGGTGATTCGATTTTGGTTGCAGTTATGAATCCAAATGCTAGTGAAAAGCAAATCACGAAAGTCCCAATAAGTTTCGCAAATGTAAGTTATACATTTTCTGATACTGTAACACTTGTAGGTCGACAAGTTTTTTTAGGAATATCTAAAATGACATCATTAGGAGTATCATCAGTTATTAATTCGATATTTGAAAAAAGTAATAACGCATTAATTTATCCTAATCCATCAAAAAGTACAATTAGTATTAAAGGTATGGATGATGTTGAAAATATTAAATCAATTGTAATAAGAGATATTTTAGGAAGAGAAATGTTTGTAACTA
>CALMMX010000100.1 GCA_937868545.1 uncultured Bacteroidota bacterium | reverse complement strand
AATCGTAATCTGTATTTTCTTTTGTAGTTTGTATAGGAGAGGCATAGTTCATTGCCTGTGCACGTTCGCGCTCTTTTTCCATATAAGCACCACGTACTAATTTAGCACCAACATGTATATTTTGTTGTTTAGCTTTAGCAATAGTTTCTTTTAAAAACGAAAGTCTATCGGTGCGGTACAATTGAAAAGTATTATAAACAATGGCTTTTTCTTTATTAAACAGTAGCATGTTTTCGTCAGCTAAATCATCAATGGCTGGTTGAATCCAACTTTCTTCTGCATCAATAAATAAGGCTTGGTTAGCAGCATGCGCTTCTTTGCAAATAGAATGCACTCTTTGTTTTATTCTTTCAAATTCTTGAGCTTCTGATTCTGATAATTTTTGATTTGCACTTACTTTTTCTAAAATAGCAAAACGAGCAAGTCCGGTTACTTTAAATACACAAAAAGGAATGTTTTTGTCATTTTTAGCATTATGAATGGTTTCAATGGTTTCTTTACAGCAGGCATCAAAATCGGCTTCACTTTCTTTTCCTTCAACGCTGTAGTCTAATATTGTACCAATATTGTATTTTCCTAATTCGGCAATGGTTTTGCTACATTCTGTAATGTTTTCACCTCCAACAAATTGCTTAAAAATAGTAGCTTTAATTAAGCCTTTAAAACCAATATTTAAACCAATGGGTGCTAACTTAGCCGATATTGAAACTAGGGTAGGGTTACCTACCATTTTAAATAGCCAGTATGAACGATTTAAATCAGAATTTGTTTTTGCTTTAAAAGCATTTTCGGTATTATCAAAAGAAATCATAAAGCCTATTAATAAATTTACAGGATGTGAAATTACGCAAAGTTTTGGAAGTTAAGATATGTAAAAAATCATATTTATGATGAAATAAATTGTATTTTTGAGCATGCTAGTAGCCGATTTAATAACTGACGAAATTCCTCCATTAAAAATTACTGATTCTGTAGAGTTGGCCTTAGATTGGATGGAACAATTTAAAGTGTCGCATTTAGCTGTAGTTAAAGACAGGGAATTAATTGGATTAGTGTCTGAACACGATTTAATTGATTATAATGATCCTGAAGAAACCATAGAAAATTTAAAAACGCCTCTTTTAAAGCCCATAATTCATAATTACCAGCATACCTATGATTTATTAAAGTTAATGATGTCATTTAATTTAACTTTAATTCCTGTGCTTGATGATAAAGAATTGTATAAAGGTTGTATTACTTTAAAAGGCTTATTACAAAATATATCTACTATGGCATCTGTGCAAAATCCAGGTGGTGTTATAGTGTTAGAGGTAAATCAAGTGGATTATTCTTTAGCTCAAATTTCGAGTATTATTGAAGGAAATGAAGCTAAAATTTTAAGTTGCCACGTTTCTTCATTACCAGATAGTACAAAGGTGGAAGTAACTTTAAAAATAAACGTAGAGGATTTATCTCGTATTTTACAAACTTTTTATAGATATAATTACATTGTAAAAGCCTCTTTCCAAAATAGTAATTTTGATAATATTGTTAAGGATAAGTTAGATGAGTTTTTACACTTTTTAAATATTTAAATTGTTAATCTTTTAGATTGTTATTTTTATTTTTCTTTTTTCCATGACGAAAAAAGAAACAAAAAAGTCTAGACAAAACACCAAA
>CALMMX010000099.1 GCA_937868545.1 uncultured Bacteroidota bacterium | reverse complement strand
TAAAAGATGCTGTTGATGAAGCAAGAGCTGATATGCCTTCTACATTAACTCGTGAACCAATGATTAAAGAAATTGCATTTTCTGAAATTCCTATTATGTATATTAATATGGCTGGAAAATATGATTTAAAGCAATTAAAAAAATATGCTGAAGATTTACAAGACAGAGTTGAAGGGCTAAAAGAAATTAATGAAGTAAAATTAGTTGGTGCTCTTGATCGTGAAATCCAAGTAAATATTGATGCTTATAAATTACAAGCTGCACAATTATCTTTAACAGATATTCAACGTGCAATTGGTCAAGAAAACTTAACTATTTCGGGTGGTACAATTCCTTTAAATGGAATGAAACCAACTTTAAGTATTAAAAGTGAATTTAAAACGCCTAAAGAAATTGAAAACATTATTGTGACTTCTGCTTCTGGAGCTAAATTATTTATTAAAGATTTTGCCACGGTAATTGATGGATTTAAAGAAAAAGAAAGTTATTCGAGCTCAAACGGTAAAAATGTAATTACATTAAATGTTGTAAAACGTTCGGGAGAAAATTTAATTGATGCTGCTGATAAAATTGAAGAAATTATTGCAGAAATGAAAAAATCTGAGTTTCCTAAAGGACTTGATATTACAATTAGTGGTGACCAAAGTGATAAAACAAAATCATCATTAACCGATTTAATTAATACCATCATTATTGGGTTTATTTTAGTGACAGTTGTACTAATGTTTTTTATGGGAGTTACTAACGCTTTGTTCGTTGCACTTTCTGTTCCATTATCTATGTTTATTGCGTTTTTAATAATGCCAAGTATAGGTTTCTCGTTTAATATGATTGTTTTATTCTCATTCATTCTCGCCCTCGGCATTGTGGTGGATGATGCCATTGTGGTTATTGAAAACACGCATCGTATTTTTGATAACGGTAAATTGGATATTAAAATTGCTGCAAAAAGAGCTGTTGGCGAAGTATTTATGCCTGTACTATCTGGTACAATTACAACGTTAGCACCATTTATTCCGCTGGTATTTTGGCAAGGAATTATTGGTAAGTTCATGTATTTTTTACCAGTAACTTTAATTATTTCATTATTAGCTTCTTTATTTGTGGCTTATATTATCAATCCAGTTTTTGCGGTTGATTTTATGAAATCTCACGAAGAAGAAAGTAAAGAACATGGTAAGATTACTAAAAAAGCACGTTTACAATTAATTGTTTACGGTTTAGTTGTTTTATTTTCATACTTAACAGGCCATTATGCCGTTGGAAATTTCACGTTGTTTTTAGCATTCTTCTTAGTATTAAATCGCTTATGGTTATACAAGGCTATTGAAGCTTGGCAATTTAGAATTTGGCCAGGATTTGTGGTACGTTATGTAAAAGCGCTCGAATGGTTTTTACGCAAGCCTTGGAGACCATTGCTATATGTTTTTATTTTATTTATTTTCTCAATTGTTTTATTTTCAATTCGTAAACCTAAAGTTGTATTTTTTCCAGGTGGAGACCCTAACAACGTTTATGTGTATGTAAAATTACCTGAAGGTACTGATCCTAAAATTACAAATGCTTTAATGCGTAAAGTTGAAGCAAAAGTAGAAACCGTAATAGGAAAAGATAATCCATTAGTAGAATCTATGATTACCAATGTTACAATTGGTACTACTGATCCTCGTGATGGCGACCAAAATGCTTATCCTAATAAAGGAAAAATTGCAATAGCATTTGTTGAATTCGAAAAACGTCATGGCGAATCAACTACGAAATATTTGCAAGGTTTACAAGCATTAAACTGGGATATACCAGGTGCTGATATTGTGGTTAATAAAGAACAAAGTGGACCTCCAACACCTAAACCAATTAGTATCGAAATTATTGGTGAAGACTTTAAAGACTTAACTAAAAATTCGGATGATTTAAGAAAGTTTATTACAGATGCTAAAATACCAGGTGTTGTAAGTTTAAAATCTGATTTTGTAAGTAATAAACCTGAAATTATTTTTGATATTGATAGAGAACGTGCTTTAAGAGAAGGTATTTCAACGTATCAATTAGCAATGGAAATTCGTGGTGCTGTGTATGGCGTTGAAGCTACTAAATTCAGAGATGTTGATGATGAATATCCAGTTCAATTACGTTATAATTTTGATCAACGTATTGACATTGAAACTATTCGTAATTTAAAAATAAGTTACCGTGATATGAATATGGGCGGTATGGTTCGTAGTGTTCCAATTTCAGCAGTGTGTGATGTACGATATGATTATACATACGCAGGTATTAAGCGTAAAAATAATAAACGTGTGATTACTTTATCTTCTGAAATTAAAGACGGATTTAATCCAAATGATGTGGTTGCAAAAATAGAAAGAACAATGAAGGATTATAAAAAATCGGGAAATGTGATTATTAAATTTGCAGGTGATAAAGAAGAACAGCAAGCTACAATGAGCTTCTTAGGTAATGCCATGCTTATTGCCATTGGTTTAATGTTATTAGTTTTAGTGGGCTTATTTAACTCATTAGGAAAACCACTCATTATTTTATCCGAAATTATATTTAGTATAGTCGGGGTATTAATTGGTGTATCCATATTTAAAATGGATATGAGTATTGTAATGACTGGTATTGGTGTTATTGCACTGGGTGGTATTGTGGTACGAAATGGTATTTTATTAGTTGAGTTTGCAGAGTTTGCGCGCGAAGGCGGAATGAGTTTGTACGACGCAACTGTTGAAGCTGGCCGTACTCGTATGACACCTGTAATATTAACAGCTACTGCAGCAATTTTAGGTTTAATTCCTTTAGCAGTTGGTTTAAATATTAATTTCGAATCATTGTTAACTACGGGTAATCCCCATATATTCTTTGGAGGCGATAACGTAGCATTCTTTGGTCCGTTGAGTTGGACAATGATATTTGGTTTATTATTTGCTACGGTTTTAACTTTATTGTTAATTCCATCCATGTATTTAATTACTGAACGTTTAAAACGAAAATCAATAGTTATTTTAGCACATTTTGAATTACCAAAAGTTATTATGTATGTACCATTTTTTGTTGCTATTTGTCAGCTTATATTATGGATTCAACGTAAAAAGCTTGATTACGGAGATTTAGATAAATAATAAATTAAAAGGTTCGCAAAAATTGCGAACCTTTTTTGTTTTAATTAAATGAAAAAATAGTATGACTTTTTTACCTTTTGTTTTTAATTCCTTAGTGTTTTTTGTTGTTGCACTATTTCATTACTATTGGGTTTTTGGTGGAAAAAAAGGAATTACTGTTGTAATTCCTGAAATAGAAACAAAATCAAAAAAAGTTATTTTTCCAGGTAAAATTTTGACTTTTGTTGTTGCTAGTATTTTTTTAAGTATCTCATTATTGTACGTATTTATTTCCTTTAAAATTGAACCAGTATATTCGTTTAAAACTCACATTCTAACATCTCTAGCAGTAGTTTTATTAATTAGAGCAATTGGGGAATTTAAATATATTGGCTTCTTTAAAAAGGTAAAAAACACGGACTTTGCAAAATACGATACAAAATATTATACACCTTTATGCCTTTTATTATCAATAATAACAGCTATATGTATTTTTATAAATTAAAAATATAGTTTATCAACTAATTTTTAATTTACGTAATGTGTATACAATTATAATACCTCCAATTATTGCAAGTATTCCACTTATAAAAAAGGAAATACCAGGAAAATATACGGTTGCATTTGGTTTAGAAAATTCATAAAATAAGTTTGTCATTACTAAGGGACTAATAATAGAGGCAACACTCATTAATGATGTATTTAATCCTTGTATTTCGCCTTGTTCATTTTCAGGAATTTGATTTGAAATAATACCTTGTAAAGCGGGTCCGCATAGTCCACCTAAGCAATAAGGTATTAGAAAGGCATACATCATCCAACTATTTGTTGCCAACGCAAAACAAATTAACCCAACAGAATAAAATAATACTCCATAAAACACCGATTTCTTTTGCCCGAATTTTGGCACAAACCACCTTATCAAGCCACCTTGAACTAATGATACTAATACGCCAACAAATGCTAGAGAATATCCAATTTCTTGAGGCGTCCAATTAAATTTTAAAATGTTATAATAGCCCCAAATAACTTCAATGGTTTTACCTGCAACATAAAGAATAAATTGCCCAACAATTAAACCTATTAACTGAGGATAACGTTTTAAATTTAAAAATGTACCTAATGGATTTGCTCTTTTGATGTCAAAGTCTCTTCTATTTTCGGCACTTAATGATTCAGGTATAAAAAAGTATCCAAATAAGAAATTAAGCATAGATAATGATCCTGCAACAATAAATGGTGCTCTTAAATCTATTTTACTAAATACAGCACCTAGTAATGGACCAATAATAAAACCAACACCAAATGCAGCACCAATTAAACCAAAATTTTGCGCGCGTTTTTCTTTTGTACTAATATCTGCAATGTATGCAGCAGCAGTGCTAAAACTTGCACCGCAAATACCTGCAATAATTCTACCAACCACTAACCATGCTAAATTTGGAGCAAATGCTAATAAGAAATTATCTAAACCCAAACCTATTAATGATATTAGTAAAACGGGACGTCTGCCATATTTATCACTTAATCCACCAAGTATTGGTGCAAAAATAAATTGCATTAATGCATACAAAAATAAAAGCCAACCACCAACTGTGCTAGCTTTTGAAACATCTGAATGACTAAGCTCTTCAATTAAATTTGGGATGATAGGAATGATAATTCCAAACCCAATGCAATCAATTAGTATAGTTGCAAATATAAATGCTAAAGAAGGATTTTTTGATTTATGCATAAATAATTATAATCATTAATAACTTAATACAGAACCTAACCAACGCTCAACATCTTCTACTTTCATGTTTTTACGTTTAGCATAATCAGTTACTTGTTCTTTATTTATTTTTCCAATACCAAAATAAGTTGATTGTGGATGTGAAAAATATAAACCACTCACCGCAGCTGTTGGAACCATTGCTAAACTTTCAGTTAATATAATACCTGTGTTTTTTTCTACATCTAATAATTTCCAAATGGTATTTTTTTCTGTATGATCTGGTTGAGCAGGGTAGCCAGGAGCAGGACGAATGCCCGCATATTCTTCTTTAATTAAATCTTCATTTTTAAAGTTTTCATCTTTTGCATAACCCCAAATTTCTGTACGAACTTTTTTATGCATTAATTCCGCAAAAGCTTCCGCTAATCTATCTGCTAAAGCTTTAAGCATTATAGCACTGTAATCGTCATGGTCTTTTTCAAAACGAGCAACATGAGCGTCAATTCCAATGCCTGTTGTTAATGCAAATGAGCCAATGTAATCTTGTTTACCTTTTGGGGAAATAAAATCTGATAATGCAATATTATATTGACCAGCGGGTTTTTTACTTTGCTGACGTAATGAATGAAAGGTTGCAATGACATTGCCTTTTTCATCATATACATCAGTATCATCATCATTAACTGTATTTGCAGGATAAATACCAATAACTGCTTTTGCTTGTAACCAATTTTCTGAAATTATTTTGTTTAACATTGCTTGAGCATCATTAAATAATTTGGTTGCTTCAGCACCACGCGTTTCGTCTGTTAAAATTTTAGGGTAAGAACCTTTTAATTCCCAACTATGAAAGAAAGGTGTCCAATCAATGTATTCAGCAATTTCTTTTAAATCATAATTATCAAATACTTTATTGCCAATAAAATTTGGTTTAGTAATTTCTGTTTTATTCCAATCAATTGGGAATTTATTTTCTCTAGCTTCCGCCATCGAAATTAATTTGTTTTGAGATTGGGCATTTTTATTTTGTTCTCTTACTCTTTCATAATCTTTATTGATATCAGCCATAAATGCATCACGTAATTCATTTGAAATTAAGCTACTTGCTACAGGAACTGATTTACTAGCATCATTAACATGTATAACTGGACCAGAATAATTTTGTGCAATCTTAACGGCAGTATGTACTTTAGAAGTTGTAGCGCCTCCAATCATTAATGGAAGCTTGAAATTTAATCGCTCCATTTCTTTAGCCACATGTACCATTTCATCTAATGATGGCGTAATTAAACCACTTAACCCAATAATATCAACGTTGTGTTTTTTTGCTTCTTCTAAAATTTTATCACAAGAAACCATTACACCTAAATCAATAATTTCATAATTATTACATGCTAATACAACTCCTACAATATTTTTTCCAATATCATGCACGTCGCCTTTAACAGTTGCCATTAAAATTTTTCCGGCGTTAGTTCTGCCATCACCAACAATGCCAGCTTTGGCATTGTCTTCTTTTTCTTTTAATAAATAAGGTTCTAAATAGGCAACTGCTTTTTTCATAACACGTGCACTTTTTACAACCTGTGGTAAAAACATTTTCCCACTACCAAATAAATCACCAACAACATTCATCCCATCCATTAATGGACCTTCTATTACATGTAAAGGCCTACCTAATTTCTTAAGAGCTTCTTCTGTATCAGCATCAATATATTCAACAATACCTTTTACTAATGCATGACTTAAACGTTCTTCAACGCTTGCTTTACGCCATACTTCATCTTTTTCAGTTTTTTCTTTAGTGATTCCTTTTAAAGATTCAGCATGTTCTACTAAGCGCTCAGTAGCATCATCTTTTCTATTTAACAATACATCTTCAACTAATTCTAAAAGTGTTTTATCAATATCATCATACACTACTAATTGTGCAGGATTTACAATTCCCATATCCATTCCTGCTTTTACAGCATGGTATAAAAAGGCAGAATGTATGGCTTCACGCACATGATCATTTCCTCTAAAAGAGAAGGAAACATTACTTACACCACCACTTACTTTAGCATGTGGTAAATTTTCTTTAATCCATTTTGTTGAATTAAAAAAGTCTAGCGCGTTTAAACGATGTTCTTCCATACCTGTTGCCACAGGGAAAATGTTGGGGTCAAAAATAATATCTTGAGCCGGAAAATGAACTTTATCAACTAATACATCATAGGCACGTTTGCAAATTTCTTTTCTGCGTTCTAATGTATCAGCTTGCCCAACTTCATCAAAAGCCATTACAATAACAGCTGCACCGTATTGCTTAATTTTATGAGCTTGTTCAATAAATTTATCTTCACCTTCTTTTAATGAAATTGAGTTAACAATTGCTTTTCCTTGAACACATTTTAATCCTGCTTCAATCACTGTCCACTTGCTGGAATCAATCATAATTGGCACTCGAGAAATATCAGGTTCAGAAGCTATTAGATTTAAAAAGGTTGTCATAGCTTGTTCGCTATCTAACATCCCTTCATCCATATTAACATCAATAACTTGCGCACCACCTTCTACTTGTTCTCGAGCAATAGATAATGCTTCTTCGAAGTTTCCTTCTTTAATTAATCGTAAGAATTTTTTTGAACCAGTTACGTTTGTACGTTCACCAACATTTAAGAAATTACTTTCAGGAGTTAAAGTGTATGGCTCTAATCCACTTAAATGCATTAATGTATCAGGCTGTGGTTTTTTACGAGGTTTTGCCCCTTTCGCAATTTCTGCAATACGTTTAATGTGTGAAGGTGTTGTACCGCAGCATCCACCAACAATATTTAAAAAGCCTGCTTTTAAAAAGTCTTCTATTTGATGTCCCATTTCATGAGCATCTTGGTCATATTCTCCAAATTGATTTGGTAAACCTGCGTTTGGATAGGCACTTACATAAAATGGAGCTTTATTAGAAAGTTCTTCTAAATACGGACGCATATCTTTTGCTCCTAAAGCACAGTTTAATCCAACACTTAATAAATCAACATGAGAAACCGAATTTAAAAAAGCTTCAGTAGTTTGTCCAGATAAGGTTCTTCCGCTGGCATCTGTAATTGTTCCAGATACCATCACTGGCATTTTTTTATCTATTTTTTCGCAATAATTTTGTATTGCAAATAATGCGGCTTTCGCATTTAACGTATCGAAGATGGTTTCAATTAATAATAAATCGGCTCCTCCATCAATTAACCCACGTACTTGTTCGGTATATGCTTCAACTAATTCATCAAAGGTAATAGCTCTATAGCCAGGGTCGTTTACATTTGGAGATAAAGAAAGAGTGCGGTTAGTTGGCCCAATTGCTCCCGCTACAAATTTAGGAATAGATGCAAATTCAGGGAATTCTGTTTTAAATTCAGTAATGGCTTCTTTAGCAATTTTTGCAGATTCAAAATTTAACTCATACACAAACTCTTGCATATCATAATCTGCCATAGCAATAGTGGTATCGCTAAAAGTATTGGTTTCAATAATATCAGCACCAGCTTTTAAATATTCTTTATGAATAGTTTTAATTATGTTTGGTTGAGTTATTGATAACAAGTCGTTATTGCCTTGTAAATCTTTATGCCAATCAGCAAAGCGTTTACCTCTAAAATCTTTTTCAGTTAATTTGTATTGTTGAATCATGCT
>CALMMX010000098.1 GCA_937868545.1 uncultured Bacteroidota bacterium | reverse complement strand
GAGGAGTCGTTAGAAATAATATCGTCAGAGAGCTTCATTTTATGTGCTTGCATTTGTATTATTTTCCCAATATACTAAAGTTTTTCACGCAATTTTTTTCTATTTGAATTTTTAAATATAAATTTGTTTGTTCGAAGATTATACTTATGAAAAAAATCATGTATTTCGTTGTTGTAATTTCTGTTATTATGACTACAACATTTGCCCAGCCAAATTATCTTACGTTGCCACCTTACATGGTAAATGTATCAGGTGCCAGTCCAAGTATATCTACTGTTTCAGGTGCTTCTGCGGTACAATACAAAGTATCTAATGGTGCTTATGATGCAAACGGTAATTTACTATTCTATATAAAAGATGGTTCTGTTTATACAAATACTAGTACATTTATTGGCGGTATATTTATAGCCTCAAACCAAGCAGGGCATTCGCATGAAATTGCAGTTGTTCCTGTACCTGGCCAATGTAAGAAATTCTACATTATAGGATTTATAAATGATCTTTATACTTGCAAATTACATTATAGTACAATAGATTGTACGCCAACTACTCCGACCATTACTTATCATACAACCCTTAGTACTCCTCTTTTATCTGATGGTGGTCAAAATAATGGCATTGCTGTATCAAAATTGATTGGCATCACGAATACAAGGTACTTGTATACTGCAACCTATAATTATGTTAAAAAGTGGATTATTAGTAGTACTGGTATTTCTTTGTCAAGTACAGCAAATAGAGTTAACAATGAAACCTTCTCTCCTTCAGAATTAGAATTATCACAAGATGGTTCTAAATTGATATTTAGTTCCAGCTATCCTACACAATATATCTATGAATATAATTTAGATGTTAATGGCAATTTTAATTCGTTAACACCTAGGAATCGTTATACATTACCATCTGGAGTTACCGAAGTACATGGTATAGAAATAGATATTGCCAGTAGTAAAGTATATTTATGCACTAACAACGGTTTATATTGGAAAGCCATTGGTTCTTCCACATTTAATCAAATTACAGGTACTTCTACTACCTACTCAAATTCTTTTATAGAAAATGCCAAAGATGGCTATATGTATGTGGTTTCCAATACAGGTATTTTGGGTAAAATAAATACTTCTACTAATACTGTAGCTCCATCCGGTATCTCACAAATAATGCAAAGCAATGGATATCAACCATCTTTATATGGAAACCCATACACATTACCTGACCAGATTGATGGTGATGATTATAATTATTTCTTTGGTATTCCATTGGCTGCACCTTCATTTACCATTAATAGTACAGCTGTTAATTGTAGTACTTCTACATTGTTTTACAATTGCAATGCAATAACGCTCAATAATAATAGCATAGGCGCTACTCAATATCAACTCACCATTACACCTACCAACTCATCAGGAACGCCAATAGGTGGTGCCATTTATACTTCTGCGTGGCTCGCAACTTGCCCTGCCGATTTAAAAAATCTACCAGGTACTAATGGTACCTGGTTAGCAACCAATACTGGCTATTTTAAAATCAATATATTGGAAAAAAACAGTTGCAATACACAGTCTGCGGCTTATTGTATTTTCTTGCAAATTGCTACAACGCCGGGGGCGACCGAAAATTTAACTATATATGGCAAAAATAGTACTAACTATAATCCATCTCAAAATATTGCCAGTCCCATTTTAGTAGGTTGTTATTCATTGGGCATGAGCATTGGTACAGGTGGTTTAGGAACTACAAATAATATTACTGGATATCAATACAAAATAGAAGAAGTAAACTGTGCCACAGGTGCTGTGTTAAGTCCATTGTACAATGGACCAGCCATTGCAGTTACAACAACTGGTGCAATACCAACTGTAAATTTCAATCAGGCTACTATAAATGGTAACACAGGCTATTTTGGTCAAAATTGTGCTACATTAATAGGTAAATGTTATAAACTAACTTTAACTGTTTCAAATCCATGTGGTTCTACAACAGATTGGACGTATTTTAAAATAGATAATCCACCTTATTACAGAATAGCATCTGCAAAGAATGAAGAAGAAATAAGTGTGATAAAAAATTCATTTACTATTTTTCCCAACCCAATAAAAGACAAATTGATAGTTAGTTATTATTTAGAAAATGAGAAAAATGTAAACTTGCAATTATTTGATTTTTCAGGGAATGAAGTAATAAATGTTTCCGAACAAAATTGGTCTGCCTTAGGTAATCATACTATTGAAATTAACACGAACGATTTACCAAGTGGTATTTATTTTTATCGTGCTGATATGGATAAATTATATTCAGGTAAAATTATCAAAATCCAATAAAATACTTTAACAGCATAGCCAATGCATATAGCATCGGGCTTTTTAGCTTTATGAAAAAATACATACTACATAGTATATTTTTGTGTTTTTGTACTGTTGGACATGGGCAAAACTTAGTAAATAATCCTAGTTTTGAGAGTATTAAATTTGGAGGGTGTGTTTCTCCAATATCACCAATTGGTATTGCTGTTGCAAGTGATACAATATTGAACTCTCAAACAGTATATTATTGGAATGATGCATATTATTGTAATCCTAATTTGGCTAATTGGGCAGGAGGAGCAGTAATTTATACCAGAAACTGCGGCATGGTTCCAAATGCCCAACTGGGTAATCCAGAGCCTAAGGATGGTAATGCATATATAGCAATCGGAATTATTAATAATGATAAAATAAGTTTAGATAGGCGACCCTATTTGCAAACAATACTTAGCCAACAAATGCAAAGCGGGTCATATTATAAAGTTAGTTTCTGGGCACGTTTACCATTTAAAAATTCGACTTATAAGAACAGATTAGCACCAAATGCAATTGCAGCATATATAACAAGCAACAGACCGGTTAATTGTATAGATTCTATTTATGGATTTATTAATGCACAACCACAAATTACATTACCTGTAAATAAATTTATTGACGATACTGCTAACTGGCAATTAGTATGTGGTTATTATTTAGCACAAGGTGGAGAACGCTGGTTAACTATTGGTAATTTTTATGATAGCGTTCATACAAAATTAAAAAGTGTGTTAATTGATTCTACACTTACAATAATTGATTCGCTTTATTCTATTTGTTTTGTTGATTTAGTAAGTGTAGAGTTAGCTAATACTGTTTTTACATTAGGCAATAAGAATGCTTTTTTATGTGATACCATAAATGGCAACACTACATTAAATGCAACCACAGGGTACTTAAAATATAAATGGAATACGGGCGATACAATGGCAACCATTATTGTACACAAACCAGGCAAATATTGGGTGCGGGCAACGGATGAATGTGGCACATTAACGGATACGGCTTATGTAACATATATGCCACCCAAAAGGCTTGTAGTTTCTAATGATACCGTAAAGTGCAATGATAGTAAACCTACACAATTAGCTGTCAATGCAGGGTTTCAAAAATATGAATGGAGTACCGGTGATACTTCGCTTTCTATTTTAGTTACACAAACAGGAAATTACTGGGTAAGAGTCTATTACGAATGTGGAATAATTACCGATACTGTTCATGTGATCATTAATCCGATTCCTGACAAACCTATTGTTAGCAACTGGCAATACTGTATAAACGACACTGTAAACGCATTAACAGCTGTAGGTAATAATTTAATTTGGTATATGCAGCAAACTGATATTATAGGCAATCAACAAGCACCAATTCCATACACAAGTACTATAGGTGTAGAAAATTATTATGTTACACAAACCGTCAATAATTGCGAAAGTTCTAAGGCAATAATAAAAGTAAGTGTAATCGACAAACCATTTTTTTACTTAGGTAATGATACCATTATTTGTAATGAAGATTCCATTTTATTGAGCGGAAATAATTTTACATATTCTTATCTTTGGCAAGATAAGGACACCTCTATTTTTAAAAGAATCTACCAGAAAGGTTTATATATATTAACCGCTAAAAATCAATGTGGCGTTTTTGCTGATAGTATTGAGGTAAATACAAAATCATGCGTCCAATGCATTCAATTTCCAAACGCTTTTTCACCAAATAATGATGGCGTTAATGATTTATTCTTTCCACGTACTACTTGTGAAATAACGGATTATCATCTTCAAATTTATAACAGATGGGGAAACAAAGTTTTTGAATCATACAATGTGTTAGATAAATGGAATGGAGAAAATGCCATGCAAGATATTTATATAATTATATGTGATTTTTTAGAAGAAAATATGACTAAAAAAAAAAAAAAAAATCTTTTATTACTTAGATAACCTATTTTAATTAAAGGTGC
>CALMMX010000097.1 GCA_937868545.1 uncultured Bacteroidota bacterium | reverse complement strand
AACCTGTAGTTCTAGTTGCAACTGCTGTTGCTAAACTTGCACTTGGTGCAGATATTGTATTACTTAATACTGCTTTACAACCATTTACATCGGTAACAGTAGTTGTATATACTCCTGCATTTAATCCAGTTGCAACATTGCTTGTACTAACAGATGGACTCCATACATAACTATATCCACTAGTTCCTGAGGCTGTTGTACTTAATGAACCTGTTGCTGATCCTAAACATGAAACGTTTAATAAACCGCCAGCAGTAGTTGTTAAGCTTGGATTAGGATTTACAGTTAAGCCCACTGTTCTTGTATTAACACAGCCATTACTGTTAGTTCCTGTAACTGTATACACTCCTGCTGTATTTACTGGATAAGTTGCTGAAACTGGACCCGATGTCCAAGTGTATGTGCTTGCGCCACCTGCTGTTAATGTTGCTGTTGAGCCTGAACAAATAGCTGCTGAACTTGAAGCAGCGGTTATTGTTGGTAAAGGATTTACTGTTAAACTAACGGTTCTTGTGTTTACGCAACCATTACTATTAGTCCCAGTTACTGTATAAACTCCTGCTGTATTTACTGGATAAGTTGCTGAAACAGGACCCGATGTCCATGTGTAAGTTGTTGCTCCACCTGCTGTTAATGTTGCCGTTGCTCCTGAACAAATTGCTGTTGTGCTTGGAACGACTGTAATTGTTGGTAATGGATTTACTGTTAAACTAACTGTTTTTGTGTTTATGCAGTTAAATGCATCTGTTCCTGTTACTGTATATACGCCTGCTGTGCTCACAGGATAAGTCGCAGAGGTTGGACCTGCTGTCCAAGTGTAGGTACTTGCACCGCCTGCTGTTAATGTTGCTGTTGCTCCAGAACATATAGCAAGATTGCTTGATGTAATAGTTATAGTTGGTGTGTTAGGATTTGTAATAATAAATGTATTAATGGATTTACATCCATTAGCATCTGTTACCGAAACAGTATAAGTTCCGGCTGAGTAACCTGAAACTGTTGAGCTTGTGCTTGCACTTGATTGCCATAAATAATTATAACCAGAGCTCCAACCGCCGCTAGGAGTTACTGTAGCTGTGCCGTTTGCTAAACCACAACCAGTTGTGCTTGTTGCTACTGCTGTTGCTAAGCTTGAGCTTGGAGCAGATAAAGTATTACTTAAAACTGCTTTACAACCGTTTACATCGGTAACAGTAGTTGTATACACTCCTGCATTTAATCCAGTTGCACTATTGGTTGAACTAACAGATGGACTCCACACATAACTATATCCGCTAGTTCCTGAGGCTGTTGTGCTTAATGAACCTGTTGCTGATCCTAAGCAGGAAACGTTTAATAAACCGCCAGCAGTAGTTGTTAAGCTTGGATTAGGGTTTACAATTAAACTAACGGTTCTTGTATTAACACAGCCATTACTGTTAGTTCCTGAAACTGTATAAACTCCTGCTGTGCTTACTGGATAAGTTGCAGAGGTTGGACCAGAAGTCCAAGTGTAAGTTGATGCTCCACCTGCTGTTAATGTTGCTGTTGCTCCTGTACAAATTGCTGCTGAACTTGGTACTGCTATTATAGTTGGTAAAGGATTAACGGTTAAGCCCACTGTTCTTGTATTAATACAACCGTTGCTATTTGTTCCAGTAACTGTATAAATACCAGTTGTGCTCACTGGATAAGTTACAGAGGTAGGTCCAGCTGTCCAAGTGTAAGTTGTTGCTCCGCCTGCTGTTAAAGTGGCTGTTGCTCCTGCGCAAATTGCTGTTGAACTTGGAACGGCGGTTATTGTTGGTAAAGGATTTACTGTTAAACTAACGGTTCTTGTATTTACACAATTATTAATATCTGTACCTGTTACTGTATAAATTCCGGCCGTACTCACTGGATAAGTTGCAGAGGTAGGTCCAGCTGTCCAAGTGTAAGTTGTTGCTCCGCCTGCTGTTAAAGTGGCTGTTGCTCCTGCGCAAATTGCTGTTGCATTTGGTACTGCTGTTACTACAGGTAGTGCATTAACTGTTAAATTAACGGTTCTGGTATTTACACATCCATTACTGTTAGTACCAGTTACGGTAAAAACTCCTGCCGTGCTCACTGGATAAGTTGCAGAAATTGGTCCAGCTGTCCAAGTGTAGGTACTTGCTCCGCCAGCAGTTAAGGTTGCTGTTGCACCTGAACAAATTGCCGCCGAACTAGGAATGGCTGTTATTGTTGGTAAAGGATTTACTGTAACAGCAACTGCATATGAATTACCATCACATCCACCTATTACTGCGGTTGGAGTGATAGTGTAAGTAACAAGTTGAGGTAAACTTGAGGTATTAATAAGTGTGTTATTTATGGTTGAAGAAACTACAGCTGAGGTACTTTCGCCAGTTATATTTAAATTATTAGTTGCTAACCAAGAGTATGTTGCATTTACTGAACTACTTATTGGTATGTTTAGTGAACCGCCACTACAAATTGTTGGAGAACTAATGGAATTGATTAATGGGACAGGATTTACGGTTACGCTAACAATTTTTACAGTTCCTAAACATCCACCTGGTAAGGTGCTCTGTGGAGTAACTGTGTACACTACTAATTGATTTGATATGGAATTATTAATAACATTGTCGTTAATTATACTTGTAGTTTGATTGGTTGTGCTTTCTCCAGTTGTATTTACATTATTTGATGCACTCCAAGTATAGGTTGAAGGAATTGCAGCCGCAATGTTTATGTTTAATGGAAATCCACTACAAATAGAAGTGTTAATGTAAGATGGTGTTGTTATTACTGGAGTTGGATAAATAGTGTATGTGTCTACGTATGTAATAGTTCCACTTACTGATTTAATGGTATCTACTATGGCAGCGGATGTTGTATTAGTTGGGAGTGACCAAACAACACTTTGCCCTGGAATAGCTACTGATGGACTCATAGTGCCTAAACTAGAGGTTAAGGTAAATGTTTTTGGATAAGAATATACTGATGTTGAGTTAATTAGCACAGAATAGTGAGATGCTGTGCTTACAATACTTATTTCATCTCCAATTGTTGGTGTATAACCTGGTACCGCTGATTCAAATAATCCTGTAAAATTATTTGAAATTTCATATTGTGCTGTTGAACCTCCATTATCATTTGAGATAACTAAAATTGGCCCAACTCTTAAATGGTGGTAGATGTTTTCTGGATCAGTTAGTGATTTTGAACTATACGTTGTTGTAGTAGCTGAATTTATTAATGAGTTGTATGTTGAAAGTGAATATGTACCAGGAGATGGCCCAGAAGTAACTGTTCCATTGTTAATGGAACTAACTAAATTAGTAGCACGATTATATTCATTGGCAAGCACTCCATCATTAATACCAACGCCATTAATTTTTATTTCTACAGCATCTGTATTTAATCCTCCATTTACATAAAAATCTAAATAATTATAATGGTTTGGTGTAAAAGTTATGGCACTTAAACAAGGCGCAGTGCTTCCATAGTTAATGACATATTCGTTTGGTACAGTATAGGTTGGAGTGTTGTAAATAGTTTGATCAGAACAAGAACTTGGAGGTGTATATCTTAGTGAATAGGTAGTTCCACCCGTCATTCTGACACCAGCAGGAAAAGAATAATTCGCTAAAAAGCCATCGCCATATAATGGTAAAATTACTGATGAAATTAAATAAGGTGTCCCATTAATTATCATATGCAGTTGACCAGCTAAAGTATATGAACCAGATCCAGGAAATGATTCACATGAAAATATATTGATAGGACTTGTTGTTCCTCTTGCATAGAATGTTACTGCTCCTTCTGAAACCCTGTCGATTCTAAATTGACCAAATAATTTTGCGTTTCCTACTATAAAAAGTATTACCAAAAATTTTAAAAACACAATTTTCTCCTTTTTCATAATGCTTGTATTAATTATTATTTCAAAACACTTTAACTGTTTATTACAGTACTTTAATATTTTCAATGTTAAATTAATAAACAGGTAAATAAAAAAAAACGAAAAAGCGATTTTCGGTATTTTTTTGGGTTTTATCGGTTAAGGTGTATATTTCCCATACTTTAATTGATGAAAACGGAGTATTAAAAAAGTGATTATTTTGTATATTTATTCAAATTATGAATTACTTTAACTATTCTAAAGCTATAAATAATCAGCAGCTACCTTTGGCAATTGTTGATTTGGATATATTACAGCAAAATTTGACTGATATCATTAAACGGTGTGAGGATAGAAAAATTCGCATAGCTTCAAAATCCATAAGAAGTGTTGAAATGCTTAAATATATTTTGAATTTTTCAAAACAAATCCAAGGAATTATGTGCTTTACATTAGAGGAGCTTAATTTTTTATGTGAGCAAAATTTCGATGATTTATTATTGGCTTATCCAGATTTTCAACCAAATCAACTTGAAAAAGTTGCATTAAATATTAAGAATGGAAAGAAAATTACCTTAATGGTTGATTTAGAGAATCACTTAGACGTATTAAATAATCTGGCTAAAAAACACAATATCATAATTCCCATTTGCATGGATTTAGATATGAGTTCAACAATTTTCGGGATTTATTTTGGAGTATATCGTTCTGCTATTAAAACAAAAAGTAACATTACTGAATTCCTTAAAATATTAAGTAAATATCCAAATTTAAAATTGAATGGATTAATGGGTTATGAGGCTCAAATTGCTGGAGTGGGCGATAACTTAAATAATCAGTATTTCAAAAATTTCGTTGTCAAATTATTAAAGAAAATTTCAGTTAAAGAAATTGCTATTAGAAGGCATGAGGCAGTTCATACAATTGAAAAAATATTAGGTTATAAACTTGAAATTGTAAACGGAGGAGGAACAGGAAGTATTGAAAGTACACTTAAAGAAAAATGTATAACCGAAGTTACAGTTGGAAGTGGTATTTATTCATCACATTTGTTTGATAATTATGTTGCTTTTAAACATAAACCTTCTGCATTCTTTGCAATACAAATAACTCGAAATCCTAGCCAAAATATTTATACTGCACATGGCGGTGGATACATTGCATCTGGTTCTACAGAAGTTATAAAAGCTCCTAAACCCTATTTGCCAGAAGGAATGCATTTATTAAAAAATGAAGGTGCTGGGGAAGTTCAAACGCCACTATTTTATAAAGGAAAATTAGAAATTGGCTCACCAGTGTTTTTTAGACATGCTAAGGCAGGAGAATTATGTGAACGTTTTAACGAACTCACCATTATCTCAAACAATAAAATAGTAGATTGTTTTAAGACATACAGAGGAGAAGGGAAAGCTTTTTTATAATCAAAAAATAATTCAATGAAAATACATTTTAAAAATTGGTCAGAGTCTGTTGTGTTTAATCCAACTGCAATTCTGTATCCTACATCTGAGGAAGAAATAGTTGCAATAGTTAAACTTGCTAATCAAAAAAAACAAAAAATAAGAGTAGTAGGTTCAGGACATTCGTTTACTCCATTAGTTGAGACAAACTCTATTTTGATTTCTTTGGATAATCTTAAAGGTGCTATTAAAATGGATGAGAATTTGTTGGAAGCAGAAGTTTTTGCTGGAACAAAGTTGCATGAATTAGGTCCAATGTTGCTCGAAAAAAATATGGCTCTTGAAAACATGGGCGATATTGATATACAAAGTATTGCTGGTGCATTTTCATCGAGCACACATGGTACGGGTTTAAATTTTGGTATATTATCAAATCAAGTTTTAGCAATTACTTTAGTTAATGGTAATGGAGATATTGTTAGACTAGAGAAAGATAAGAATGGTGAAGAGTTTAAGGCGGCCCAAGTATCTTTAGGAATGTTAGGAATAATTACTCGCATTAAACTTAAACTCTTACCTGCTTATAAATTGAATTATATTTCTAAAAAAGCAACATTTGAGCACACGCTTGAAAATTTTGAGAAGTATAATAATGAAAATCGAAATTTTGAATTTTATTGGTTTCCTCATACTGAAACTTGCCAATTAAAATTTGTAAATGCTACACAGGAAAAACCTTCCAATGAAATGTTATATAAGTTTAATGTTTTAGTAATGGAAAACTATGTTTTTAAATTATTAAGTGAAATTGCTAGAGTTTTTTCAGCTCCAAAATTTATATCAAAACTATCAGCTGCTGGTGTATCTAGCGTAAATTATACTAACTGGAGTTTCAAAGTATTTGCTACAAAACGTATTGTGAAATTTCAAGAAATGGAATACAATGTGCCAAGAGAGCATTTTAAAACCATACTAACTGAAATAAAAGAATTGATATCATCAAAAAACATTAAAGTTCATTTTCCAATTGAATGCCGAATTGCAAAAGCTGATGATATTTTAATCTCTCCAGCATATGGAAGAGAAAGTGCTTATATAGCGGTGCACATGTATAAAGGAATGGAGTACAAAGAATATTTTTTAGAAATTCAAAAAATAGTTGAAAAGTATAATGGCAGACCACATTGGGGTAAAATGCATTTTTCTAAAAAAGAGTATTTTAAATTGAATTATCCAAAGTGGGAATTATTTATAGAAATTAGGAAAAAGTATGATCCTGAAAATATATTTTTGAATACGCACTTAAATGAATTTTTTCAATAGTAAAATGATATTTGAAATGTTTTAAGTCTAATTTAAAAATCACAATTTCATTTCATCTAATAATAAAGAGATATTTTTTAATCCTTGACTTAGTTCATCGCTTTGAGGCCAACCAAAACCAATGCGCATGAAATTATCGGGCATTTCAAACCAATGTCCAGGGCCTACAAAGGTTTTATATTTTGTATTTAGTAAATTATAAAACTCAGTAGTATTAATTTCTTGATTTTTTATTCTCGGAAAACAAACTACTCCGCCTTTTGGTATAACCATTTCCATTCTGTTTTCATTTGCAATCCATTCAAGTAAAATAGCTAAGTTAGCTTCAATATGTTTTTTTATAGAAGTAAAATGTAACTCTTTCTCTAATAGATATTGATAAGCAACCTCTTCATCTAAAATGGAATTACAAATAAATATTTGCTCTTTAGCTGCTAAAAATTTCTCAAACAATTTCTCATCCTTAGTAATTAGCCAACCAATACGTATCCCTGGTAACCCATATGCTTTAGAAACAGATGCCACAGAGATAATCCGGTTATGAATAGATGCGGCTAAATCTCCTTTATTAGTTAAAGTTAAATCGCGGTATGTTTCATCAACTAATAAATAACAATTATGTTTTTCGGCTAACTGAGCTAGTTCAAATAAAATGGTTTGAGGGATAATTGTACCTGTTGGGTTATGGGGATTGGTAACACTTATTAATTTTGTATTAGCTTTTATTTTGGATTCAATTTCCGAAATAGTAAATGAAAAATTTTCTTCAAATTTTAAATTTACAAAGTCAATTTCGCATCCTATAGCTCTTGGTGTTTCAATATTTGTTGCATAGTTAGGATGTAATACAACCAAATGATCTTTTTTTTCAAGTAATGTTGTTGCTATTATAAATAATGCTGATGCAGCGCCAGCAGTTAGTAATACATCATTTTCGGTAATCCCTTTATATTCACTTGCAATTAATTTTCTTAGCTCTGGTTTCCCTAAATGGTCGCCATAACATAGTTTTAAATCTTGAATATTTAAATTAATGTTTTTAAAAACGGTATCAGTAACAGAACTTTCAGCTAAATTGTATTTCACGTTTTCATAGCCCAGTTGTTCAGGCGATTCAACTTCAATGGGCATTCTTTTATAATCCATTCCGCTTAATTATTTGATGATTTTTAACTAAAAAATAGTTAACAATTTAAAATTGAAATTATTTTTTTTCGATTTCTATAGTGCAAAATAACCCTAGTTGTTTGCTAAATGGCTTAACCAACCATTCAATACCTTTTGCAAAGTTGTACATGAAATATGGAATTAACGAGCTACGAGAAACACCGCCACTCAATACATACATAAATGGAGTATGGTAAGTGATTTTTACAATTTTTAATTGAGGGAAATCTTTTGCAAATAAATCTAAATCTCTTTCAAAATAAATATGCGGTAATGCTTGATTCGAATTACTTAATGGATTACCAGCTTTAATTTCTCTAGGCCCATTTTCTTCAAAGGGTTCATGATGAAAGCGTTTATATATAAATCTTCCTAAATTAGAATTTGCAGGTTCAATCATAATAATTTTCCCACCTGTAACCAAAGTGCGTTGAGCTTCCTCTAAAAATAAATAAGGACGAGGTATATGATGAAACACATTTAGCATCATTATACTTCCAAGTTCATTTTCTTTATAGGGCATTTCCTCTGCACTAAAAACTTTATCTACCACAGGTAAATCTAAAATATCAGATGTTACAACTTCAGGAAATACATCTTTCAAAAAACCACCACCAGAGCCAATTTCCAAATAAATGCCTTTATCTACCGATTTTGAAATTGCAATAAATTGCTGATACCATTCGGTATACAATCGTTTTAAAAAAGGTTTTTGTAAGATAATATCTCTGTGAGCTAAAGTTGCCCTTGGATCATCTAAATCAAATGGTATGGTATATTTTTTAAACACGAGTTTTACTTGCAAAAATGTTCATGTATTTACTTTCAGGAAATTGTAAAAATGTTTTCACCTTTTCTTCTGTTAATTCTTCTAACCTGTTATTTTCAATTAAATAAATATAAAAATTGTATTGTTTTAAAAATTGAAAATACTCTAAAACGCTTGTTCCTGCTGTTCTCATGCCATAAGGCCAAAACTCTGATAATAATTTCAAGTTAGGACTTTCTAAAGTTTTACGCATTCCTTTTACTGCACTCATTTCAAATCCTTGAATATCCATCTTTATAAAATCTACAGTTTGCCCCTGCAAGTAGTCATCTATTGCAATACAATCAATGTCTATTTCTTTATCGTATTCTTCCGGTTTATAAGTGCGATGGTCAACATTTAAATTTTTAGAAGTATAAATTTTCAACACGCCTGTTTTATCAGAAACTGCTTTATTATTTACCGAAACATTACTTAATGTAGAACATCGTTTTTTTAAATAATTGAAATTTACAGTGTCTGGTTCAAAGCAATGAACTTTACCATTACTTGATACAATGTGTGAAAGTATTTCGGCATAAAATCCAATATTAGCGCCAATATCCAAAACAGTGTCGTTGGCTTTTGTATATTTTTTAATTAACGAAATTTCAAAAGCATCTTGCTTTTCTTTAAATGATTGGTAAGTAATTTTGTAAATAGGGAAACAATTTTTAAATAAAAAATTACCTAATTTTATACTAAGAGAAGATGCCATTTACTTTGTAATTTCAAATAAATACGTTGGTTCACTTACTCCTTCGGTATGAATGAGTTTAAGTTTATTAGGATATTTCTCCATAATTGGTTGAGCAATATTATGCACAGTGTTTATTACTTGCCCAGAGTTTTCGTTTGGATTAATTCTTAAACTACCTAACATAATATGCGTAACACCTTTTTCATTAAAAAAGGCAAGTGCACTATCTGGGTTAGATTGATTGGTTAAAGAATCTTTTTTAATTACACTATAAATTGGGAAAAACTTTTTACCATTAGCATAAACAAAACTCATGGGAGCTTTTCTACTCGCTACTAATGTATTTTGAGGTAAGCTATCAGAGCACCATTTACTACACTTTAAAAAGTTTTGCCAATCTGGCGTGTACCCATAAAAAATATTACCCGAAAAATTTTTCTTTACAATAGGCAAATTGGCTGAGCCTCTTTTAAATGATGAAAGTAAAACAGAACCAGAAATTAGAACAATTATACCTAAATAAATAAATTGCCCCATGCCCGATTTTTTCATAGTATTAAAAAACCAATTATATATTAATATTAACATAATGGGCATACAAATAAGCACAATACGAGGCTGATCCCATCTTGCTTGTAATATTATAAATGATAGTAATAATTGAGCGCCAGTAAATAATCCAAAAAACAATAATGGTTTATTTTTATCTTTTATCACTTTAAATAATGCAACCAATAAAATTATGACTAAGAAAAAAGCTAAATATTTATATTCACTTGTAAGCTTGTCGGCTGCTTGTTGAGTTTCTACAGGTTTAATATATTCTTCACGCAAGCCTAATAACTCATAAAAACGCTTACCTAAATACAAATTACAGTTGTCAAAAAAACGTCCAATGAATCCTGCTACATCATCATTTCCAAGAGCTTTATCATAAGGGTCTTTTAATAATAAAATTTTACTTTGTCCAGCAAATTGATTTTGTGTACCCCATATAATCTTAACTAATAGTTCGTATGGAATTTTAAATATTAAATAACTTCCTAAAGCAAATCCTGCATTTTTCCATTGTTTTTCAATTAAAAAATAAAAAATCAACACTGGAACTGCAACAATTGCAACACTTTTACATGTGGCTATCAAAAATGTAAAAAGTCCTAATGTAAGCCATTTTTTAATATGTGTTTTTGGGTTAGCATCTTGTTGTAAACCATCATATAATTTAAAAAATGAATAAAAAAACAGCGATTGTAAAAACAAGTAAAAAGCCTCAGTAAAAGTCATACTTGCAAAATACTGTATGAGGTGGTTGCAACTCACAAATATCATTACTGGCACTAAAACTATATATGGTATGCGTTTTACAAATGTTTTGTAAAAAAAGAAAACGGCAAAAAAATTAAAAATTACATTTACAATTTTAAAAAGCAATAATTTAAAGCCAAAAATTTTAGTCATTAAGCCCAAAAACATTACGTATAAAGGTGCATTTTGAGTATAAAAATAGGTTGGAAATTCATTTACATAACGCCATCCACCTTCTAAATAAAGAGCGTCATCATGAGCTTCGCTAATCCTAGCATTAAACAACATCACCGAAAACATAAGTGATATAAATAAGAAACTATAAAATAGTTTCTTATTATTTTTTTCGGCCCATAATTCAAATTTATCAAACATGGTTAGTTCAGATGAATTTGAATAGCTTGCGTTTTTTTTGGTATTCGTTTTTGACATAAATTTTAACGTAACAAACAAAAATAACAAATAATTTGAGTTTTTTATTCATAAATATTCAATATTAAACTTAGTTTATTGTTATTTTTATAGGCTAAAATAATAACAGATAAATTAGAATAATATGCCAATTAGAATGTCAGATGACGATGATGCGTCAGGAGGTTATAGCGGAAATCAAGATGGAAAACGCGGTGGAGATGGCGGCGGCGGCGGAATGGGTGGAATAGGTGGAGGTTTGATAAGTATGCTTTTGCCTTTATTAATGCGTAACCCAAAATTATTAATACCAGTTTTATTAATTGGAGGCGCTTTTTTTGCATACAGAAGTTGCAGTTCAGGCGGAGCATCCCATTCTCAAGAACAAAGAGCTTCTTATGGAACAGGTGCAACCTTGGATCCAAAAGTGTATGATAGTACTGAAGTATATGCTGCTTTAAGTCCTGATGAACTATTACCTGAAAGAGTGAGTTTAGAGCAATTTGCTCCAAATCCTGGAGACCAAGGACAACAAGGTTCTTGTGTTGGTTGGGGAAGCACTTATTGTGCTCGTACTGTATTAGAAGCTGTTGCAACTAAGCAAGACCCTAATCAGTTAAAATTTAGCCCAGCATTTACTTACAATCAAATTGGTTTAGAAGGTTGTCAAGGTACTTATATCGATAGGGCAATGGATTTGTTAACGCAAACTGGCGGTGTTCCATATAATAAATTCCCATATGATGAAAATACCTGCTCTAAACAACCTGATAATTTTGTTTTAAAGGAAGCTTCACAGTTTAAAATGAAAGGTGCAAATCGTTTATCAGTAAGTGGTGATGATTATACTTGTGATGTGAATGCAATAAGAGAAAATTTAGCTCATAATGCTCCTGTTGTAATAGGAATGAGTGTTGGTGGTTCTTTTATGCAAGACATGGAAGGTAAAGAAGTTTGGATTCCAACAAATAGCGATTATAATAAAAGTGGTTTTGGTGGGCATTGTATGTGCATTATTGGGTATGATGATTATAAATTTAATGATGATGGCGCATTTTTAATTCAAAATAGTTGGGGGCCAAAATGGGGCAAAAACGGAAGAGCATGGGTAAGCTATAAAGATTTTGTAACTTTTGGTAATGAAGCCTATGGCGTTTATCCAATGCCTGATAAAGCAAATGAAACCCGATTAAGCTGTGCAATTGGATTAATAGATAAAGATACTAAGCAAATGTATCCACTAGTAAACAAAGGAAATAATGTTTATGCAGTGAATGGCACCATGAAAATTGGCGCTAAATTTAAAGTTCAATTGAAAAACAACTTAGAGTGTTATGTATACGTATTTGGAAAAGAAGTTGATAATAGTAGTTATGTATTATTTCCCTATACTCCAAAACACTCAGCATATTGTGGTATTACCGGAACTCGTGTGTTTCCGCGCGATAAAAGTATGACTCCTGATGATAAAGGAAACAAAGATTACATTGCAGTAATTGTTTCTAAAACGGCATTGGATTTTAAAGCTTTAAATGAAAAATTTAACGCTAATAAAACGGCTGATTTCCAACAACGTATTAACCAAGTTTTAGCTAACGATATTATTACCAATGTGCAATTTAATAATGACACACGTATTAATTTTATAGCTGATACTAAAGAAAAATCTGTAGTTCCCTTTATTATCGAAATTCAAAAAAATTAATTTATGTTTCATTTCCTACTTCGTACTATACCTCGCCCTATCTTAATTAAACTAAGTTTAATTTTTAGTAAAATAGCACCCTTAGTTTATTATGGTACTAAATACGAAGATCCTATTAGTGGGAAAACGTATCGTAAATTTTTGCCTTATGGCTACGGTGGTAGAGCAAAAAGAGATAACGTGTTATGCCCTGGAAGTTTATCTTTAGAAAGACATCGTTTATTATGGTTGTACCTAAAAGAAAAAACTAATTTCTTCACAGCTAAACACAAGCTTTTACATATTGCACCTGAGCAATGCTTTTATAAGTTATTTAAGGCAATGCCAAATTTAGAATATGTAACTGGCGATTATAATTCACCCATTGCTGATCATCATTTTGATTTACATCATGCTCCATTTGAAGATAACTCATTTGATGTGATTTTTTGTAACCATGTGTTAGAGCATGTTGAAGACGCTAATCAATGTATGAGAGAATTATATAGAATGATGAAACCAGGCGGATTTGGTATATTTCAAATACCTCAGGATGTAAATAGATACGAAACCTATGAAGATAAAACCATAACTAGCGAAGCTGATAGAGAATTACATTTTTGGCAAAAAGACCATGTAAGGCTATTTGGTTTAGATTATAAAGATAAGCTAGCTGCTGCAGGTTTTAATGTAACTACCGAAGATTATACAAAGCAATTATCTCCCGAATTAGTAGAAAGATACCGTTTACCAAAAGGAGAGATGTTGTATGTATGCAGAAAATAATTTTGTATTCAGACAAAAATTAATATTTTTACTTAAACAAATAAATAATTATGAATTTAAAAAATGTAACAACTGCTTGCCTCTTAGCAATAAGTTCTTTAACTTTTGCACAGGCAACTATGACTAATGGACCTGAATTGGAAAATGACAGGGACAGTAAAATGAATCGTATGCTTGGTGGCGACGATAATAATTACTTTTGCTACAGAGTACGTAGTAAAGGTAAAGGAACTTCATTTTTTATTGAGAAATATGATAAAACCTCATTAAAACCAGTATTTTCTAAAGAAATTAGTTTAGAAGAAGAAAATAAAACAAAAATTGAAGATGTATTTTATACAAACGGTAAAATTTATGTTTTCAGAAGACAATATGATAAAAAAGCTGATAAAATGACTTTATTTTATCAAACAGTATCTTCTGCAGGTGTTGTTTCCCCTCAATTAAAAGAAGTTACAAGCTATAGTTCTGATCATTATGAGTTTGTGAATTTTGATATTATTCAAAATTCAGCAAAATCAAAATTTTTAATTAAAGCTAGTCATAAAGCAGATAAAAAAGACCAGTATAAAACTGATTTAATATTAATGGATGCAGTTTCTGAAAAGAAATTATGGACAAAATACAGCAATATTAATGGTTCTGATGATTTTACTGGCTTTATTGGATTTATGCTTGATGATAATGATAATGTGTATTATGGTTATTCTTATGAAGCTTCGGGTTCTAATGAAAAAGAAAGAAGGTATGGTTTATCAATGGGAATTATTGAATCAGCTTCTCAAAATGCTGTAAACGTTGATTTACCATTTGATGATAGTTATTTAGTAAGTGATATTGAATTCAGTAAGAATAATAATAATGAAATTACAATTGGTGGATTTTTAAAAGATGTAATTGAACGTAAAGGTCGTGATTTAGTTAAAATTGGAATTTTTAGTTTTAAAGTTGATATAGCATCAAAGAAAGTTGTATCAAAAACTATGAAAACTTTTGATGATAAATTGCTTACAGCTCTTGAAAGTAACCCTCGTCGTTCTCGTTATTTCCAATATAAGTTAGATTATATTTTACCTGTTGGTGATGCTTCTTATTTTGTTGGTGAGCAGTATCAAGAGCAAATGGTAGTAGAACGTACTCAATATGGTGTAAATATCTACTGGACATACGAATACATGGATGTTATTGTAGCAAAATTAAATGCAAAAGGTGAATTCGAGTGGATTAAAAACAGTCCATTAAGAATTGCAATTGACAGACAAAATTACCGTTACTTATTTAAACAATACATTGCTATTGCAACAAATAATAACATTTACATTTTAAATGATGATCATCCTAAAAATATTGAACGTTACCAAAAAGCAGATTTTGAAGCAAAAGATTTAAAATCAGTAAGAGGTATACATGGTTCAAATTTTGTGTGTAATACAATTTCTTTAACTGATGGTTCTGTTAAAGAAAGAAAAGTATTAATGGAAAATGAAGATTACTGTTTTGCACCAATACAAGAGCGTAATCCTCAATTCATCCCACCTTCAAACTGTGAAATTTTTGTTCCAGGTAAAAACAACGAAATTGTGATTTATACTGAAGATAAAGGTAGAGATCGTTTTTCTAAAATTAAATTTAATTAAGAATAAATATTTCAAAAAAAAGCCTGTAGCACTTAATGTTACAGGCTTTTTCGTTTTTAACACAATATGTGTTTTATGGAAATATCGAAAAAAAAGACATAAAAAAAGGGTAAGCTACTTTCATCGCACCGCTACAACCATCTACCCTTGCTATGTTCCCATCCTGGGGGATTTGACAGGAGCTGGTCGTGAAAGACTTACCCGGTGCAAAAATATAAAAATATTTCGTTATTCGCATAATTTTCGCAAAATTTGTATCTTACTTAAAAAAAGGCGTAAACTTGCATTATGAAATAGCCATGTGCCGAACTCACAAACAAAAATGACGATACAGGGCGTATTCCATGTTACAAAAAAAAACAATAAATAACTACATATGAATATTTCCATTGTTATTCCATTATTTAACGAAGCTGAATCGTTGCCCGAATTACATAATTGGATTAAAACAGTTATGGATAAACATCAATACAGCTATGAAGTAGTGTTTGTTGATGATGGAAGTAAAGATAAATCATGGCAAGTTATAGAAGAATTAGCTGCAAAACACCCAGAAGTTAAAGCCATTAAATTTAGAAGAAATTACGGAAAATCCCCTGGTTTACATGTTGGATTCGAAGCGGCACAAGGTGATGTAGTTATTACAATGGATGCCGATTTGCAAGATTCTCCGGATGAAATACCTGAATTATTTAAAATGATTACTGAACAAAACTACGATTTAGTGAGTGGATGGAAACAAAAACGTTTTGATAATGCGGTTACAAAAAATTTACCTTCTAAACTCTATAATTGGACAAATCGTAAAATATCAGGTATTCAATTGCATGATATGAATTGCGGATTAAAAGCTTACAGAAAAGATGTAGTAAAAAGTATAGAAGTGTATGGAGAGATGCATCGTTTTATACCTGTTTTAGCTCGTAATGCTGGGTTTTATAACATAGGAGAAAAGGTAGTGCAGCATCAAGCACGCAAATACGGTGTAAGTAAATTTGGCTGGGAACGCTTTATTAATGGTTTCTTAGATTTATTAACTATTACCTTTTTATCAAAATTTGGTAAAAGGCCCATGCATTTTTTTGGCTTAATGGGCACACTTATGTTTGTAGTTGGTTTTTGTACCGCATTGTATTTGGGGTTCGATAAGTTTTACCACGTGTTTATAGCACATACTAGAGCGCGATTATTAACCGATAGACCATCGTTTTATATTTCGCTTACATCAATGGTTTTAGGAACTATGTTGTTTTTAGCTGGTTTTATTGGAGAATTAATTCTTAGAAACTCAGCAGATAGAAATAATTATCTGTTAGAAAAGAAAATTAACTTGTAGTACAAATGTTTGAGGAGCAACCAAAACGCCGTCAAAGAAATCCTCTTTCTGCTGAAGAATTACATTATTTTAAAAAGTTAAAACAGCTTAAGCAAGACGAAAAAATAAGAGCTTTTAAACAGTCAAACTTTTACAAACGATTTAATTTAGCAAACATACTATTAAGCGCATTACTAGCCTATTATGTTTTTAGTGTACTGTTTGTATGTTGCTGGCAAAGCGAAAGAGTGTCTTTAGTACATGTAACTCGTGGCGAATACAATGAAGAAGTAAAAGAGCGTACCATTTCTGAACTTGATATTGAAACCCAAGCAGGAAAAAGATTTTCTGTAATTACAAATTCATTTTTTAAAGTACCTAAAATTAACGATACTATATATATAGGCACTGATTTCTTATTTAACAAGCATATAAAAACCAAGTTTAGCTCCGATAATAGAGCATTTTGGAATGTAAACACTTATCCAAGTTTTACCTTATGCCTTGTAGCTTTGATATTAGCGCTATTTATCTATAAATTAAACCGCCATATAACTCACAATGGCTTATTAACGGCTTTTGGTTTATTTGCTTTAGCTAGCTTGTATTTTATATTAGTCTAATCTTAATGATGATGCTCCAATAATTACACCGTCGCAAGATATTTCTATAATATAATTACCTGGTACTAACTCACCTTGTCCTTCGCAGTATGTAACCCCGCTAATTTCTGCATTAGCATAATTCAACGTTTCTTTACCTGCAAAATAACCACTTGATTTATTAAAATTGAATTTATAATTATCATCATAATTTTTCGCCATTTCTTTACCATCTGGAGTTACAATTCTAACATACACAGTTTTTTCGCCACCCTTAGCAATTTTATTTTCTCCTAATGAAAATGAAACTTTAATTTTTTCGGTACGAGATGCTTTTGTAGTTTCAGATTCCTTTTTTCCACCACTTTTAAATTTAACTCCTTTTGCTACCACATTAAAACAAGTAAGTATTGAGCCTTTTTGTATGGTTGCACTTAAATCTTCTTTTTCTTTATTTAGGGTCGAAATTTTTCCTTTTTCAGTTTCTAAGTCTTTTAAAACATTTTCTTTTTCTACTATTAATGTTTTATTTAATGTTCCTAAAGAATCAATTGTTCTTACATAACCTCTCATTATTTGGCGCAATGTTTCCGATTCTTTTTTAAGTTTAGAAATAATATAAGCGTCACCTTTGTGTTTTTCGGCATCTTCTAATAGTTGCGCTATTTCAGCTTTTTTAGCTTCAATTTCGGCTTGTAAGGCAACATCATTAGTTTTTAATGAGCCAAAATCTTTTTGTAACTGTAATAAATCATTTTTTACATTATCACGTTCTACAATTACTTGCTCTTTTAAAACAATGGTTTCTGAAGTTGCGTTTTTCGCATTCCAATACATCCAAAAAGTTACAGCATTTGTTACCGCTAGTAAACCAATTAATATCCAAAGTAATCCTGTTTTTTTTCTATTATCGTTTGATGTATTTTCTTCCATTTTAAAAATCTTTTGTTCAAAATTACTATAAAATTCAGTGTTATTTACTTAAAGTTTTTCACTTTGCAGTATTAATTAGTTTATTTATTCCAGCGTTTTAAAACCCATTCCAATTGTTTGGTTTCATTTAAAAACGTCCATGCCACAAACCTACTAGTTTTATTTCCCTGTTGCATTTGAATTGTTTTAATACTAATTGCACCAATTTTATTCAAAGAATAGTAAATAGATTTTAAATGACTGCTTTTAGAAACAAGTGTAGTAAACCATAAACATTGATTTTTATAATTGGCACTTTCATTTATCATTCTTGTAATAAATCCCAACTCGCCATCTTTACACCAAAGTTCGTTTGATTGACCACCAAAATTCAAAACGGCTTTTTCTGTTTTTTTGTAGCCTAAGTTTTTCCATTTTTTTGAACTTCCAAAATTGGCTTCCTCTGCCGATGAATGAAATGGAGGGTTACACATAGTAACATCAACCAAGTCATTTGTATTTAAAATGCCATTAAAAATGGAGTTACTCTGTTTTTGAAGTTTAAGTTCAATTGCATGGGTTAATTCATTTGCTTGTACTAGTGTATTAGCTACTTTAATCGAATGTGTATCAATATCTGTTCCTGTAAAATTCCAGCCATATTCTTTAAAGCCTAGTAGAGGGTAAATGCAATTTGCTCCAACTCCAATATCTAATACTTTAATGTGTTTTCCTGTAGGTATTTTGTTTGCATTACTTAATGCAAGTAAATCAGCTAGGTAATGTAAATAATCAACTCTTCCGGGTATTGGTGGACATAAATAATTTTGTGGTATATCCCAATACTTAATAGAATAATGTTCTATCAAAAGTGCTTTATTTAACGCTTTTACAGCCTTAGCATTCGTAAAATCAATAGTTTGAGTGTCAAATGTGTTAGTAAACACAAATTCTTTTAATTCACTGTTAGCACTAATTAATTTGTTAAAATCATAATTAAGCTGGTGCTTATTTCTAGGATGAAGTCCTGATTTAGTTTTTTGTTGTATGTGAGAGCTCGATGCCAATTTTTTTTGAGCTAAATTACTAAAGTTTATGTTTAAAAAATGAATTTAAAATAAATTATAAGCTTACATTTATAGCCAAATTTATTAATAATGAACGAGGCTATCAGAAAACTGGAACCCACAGCAATGTGGAGTAATTTTGCAGATTTAAATGCAGTACCACGCCCTTCTAAAAAAGAAGAACGAGTTATACAATTTATAAAATCTTTTGGAGAAAAATTAAGTCTCCCAACTTATGTTGATGAAGTAGGTAATGTAATTATTAAAAAACCTGCCACTAAAGGGATGGAAGACCGCGTTACTGTGGTTTTACAAAGTCATTTAGATATGGTGCACCAAAAAAATGCAGCTACTCAATTTGATTTTAATACGCAAGGTATTGAAATGATGATTGATGGAGATTGGGTAAAAGCAAATGGAACAACACTTGGTGCTGATAACGGCATTGGAGTTGCTTCTATAATGGCATTATTAGAATCTACAAACATTCCGCATCCTGCTTTAGAAGCGTTATTTACAATTGATGAAGAAACCGGAATGACAGGAGCCTTAAATTTAAAAGGTGGCTTGTTAGATGGGGAAATTATGTTGAATTTAGATACCGAAGATGATCATGAATTAACCATTGGTTGTGCTGGAGGTATTGATGTTACTGCAAACGGTACATACATTGCCGAAATACCTAAAAATACAAATGCTTATCGTTTAACTATAAAAGGCTTAACTGGTGGGCATTCGGGTATGGATATTCATAGAGGAAGAGGCAATGCTAATAAATTAATGAATAGATTATTACTATTATTAAGTAATGATTTACAAATTGAGATTGCATCCATTGATGGTGGTAGTTTAAGAAATGCAATTCCTCGTGAATCGTTTGCCATTGTTACTGTTGGGGATGCTAATAAAGATGCATTTAAAAAACAAGTACAAGATTTTGAGAAAATTATTAAAGAAGAATACGCTACTACCGATTCTAAATTAGTTATTACAATTGAGGAGGAAGCTATTCCAAGCCAAGTTTTAAACGCTGATTTTCAATACAAATTACTAAGGAGTATTTATGCTTGTCCATTTGGGATTTACCGTATGAGTCCTGATATTGCAGGTTTAGTACAAACTTCTAATAATGTTGCAAGAGTTATTGTAAAAGATGGAACTTACCAAATTCAATGTTTAACACGTAGTTCTGTAAATACCGAAAAAACAGATTTACAATTATCTATCACCTCTGCATTTGAATTATTAGGTGCTACAGTTACTGCTACTGGTTCTTACCCTGGTTGGACGCCAAAACCAAGTTCGCCAATTGTAAAACTAATGTCTGATTTGTACAAAGAACGTTTTAATACAAAGGCTAGTGTAAGTGCCTGCCATGCTGGTTTAGAATGTGGTATTTTAGGGACTAATTACCCAAGTATGCAAATGATTTCTTTTGGACCAAATATTACAGGGGCGCATTCGCCTGATGAAAAAGTGCAAATTTCTTCGGTTCAAAAATACTGGGGCTTTTTATTGGAAACATTAGTTAGAATCCCTAAAAAATAATGAAATGCTCTCACGAGCGTCTGCGCTCGTGAGAGTTATTACGAAGGCTCTGCCTTCAATAGTTAAACTAAATACCCTCACAATTTGCGCTCGTGAGAGTTATTACGAAGGCTCTGCCTTCAATAGTTAAACTAAATACCCTCACAATTTGCGCTCGTGAGAGGTATTACGAGGGCTCTGCCTTCAATAGAAATAACCAATACTTAAGTATTGTAATATTAAAATAGAACAAACACTAACATGATAGCTTTAAACCATACTTTAATTTCTGAAGATATTTTTGATAAAAAATTTGTTTGCGATTTAAATGCTTGTAAAGGAGCCTGCTGTGTTGCAGGCGATAGCGGTGCACCGTTAGACAAACGAGAATTAAAAACACTTGATAAGGTTTATCCAATTGCTAAGCCTTATATGAATAAGCGAGGTATTGATGCGGTTGAAAAAAATGGAACTTATTTATTAGATAGTGATGGCGATTATACCACCACTTTAGTAGCCCCCGGAGAAGAATGTGCTTTTGTTTTTTTTGATGCTAATAATATTGCCAAATGTGCTATTGAACAAGCTCATTTAGATGGAAAAACGGAATGGAAAAAGCCTATTTCTTGCCATTTATATCCTATAAGAATTACAGAATATAAAGAGTACGATGCAGTAAACTACCACTCATGGCATATTTGCAAACCTGCATGCGAATGCGGAGGCGCATTAAATGTGCCAGTTTTTAAATTCTTAAAAGAGCCGTTAATTCGTAAATATGGCGAAAATTGGTACAACGAACTAGAGGCCGTTTATGGGGCTTATAGTAAAAAAATGAAGTAAAATTTTCTGTTTTATTCTTTGATAAATTTTTCTTTTAAAGTACCGTTAGGAGTTTGAATCAATAAATAATAAATACCTTGAGAAAAATCTTTTAGCGAAATGCCATTAGAGAAATTTAAAGGACTAGTATGAGCGGTTTCGTGGTAAACAATTTCTCCTGAAATATTAAAAATACTAAGTTCTTTTATAGGTTCATTCGTTTTAATGTTTAAAATAGTTTTAATTGGATTAGGGTAGGTGTGTATTAATAGGGATTCTTTGTTTTCATATATAGATGAAACATTGGGATAAAAGCCAAGATTATCAAAGTCATACCAATAATCACCTGAAGGTCCTCTAGTAATATGAATAACCAACCTAAAAACATCAGTTGCATCAAGCCAGTATAGCATTGTAAATATCTCTGGATAAGTAAAACCTGCACCGTAATTACCAGAATGTATTTTTTTTATTATTTTTTTATCAATTATAGTTGAACCTGAATATTTATAAATTGAAAAATAACAAGTATCACCAGCTACTAATATTGTTTCTGAAATTGGAACTCCTCCAGCCCAATTACAAATTCTTACCTTAGGTAAAAAAAAAGAATTTGCATAACTTAACCCAGTTGTTTTTGGTAAAAAAATAGAGTCGCTTAAATGAGTTGCATTTAAGTTGCAACTTAAACCATTGGTATTAGTGCCATATAAAATGCCGTGCGGAGCAGGTAAAACACTAAAACTACCAGTTGACAACCAGTCACCTGTTGGTGATTGATTGATTGGCATTGTTTCAAATTGTTCATTCCAATAACCATATATTTGTGCATATGTATTTATTTTGAAAATAAACAGTGTTACAATAAATATGTATAATATTTTCATGCTTTTTATTTTTTAATAATTATTTTTTGAGTTCTAGTTTTGTCTTTAGTTTTTACACTCAAATAATACATGCCTGTCCCCTCCAGCTCCTCCAAGGGAGAGAGTGTTATAATTCCGTTGTTTTGTGTTATTTGGGAAGTAGTATACGTTTTGGATATTAAAACTTGCCCTAAGGTATTTGTAATTTGTATTGTTATTGGTTCTGTCAGTTTGGGCTTGTCATCTCGAGCGAAGTCGAGAGATGAGAACTCAATATTAATAACAGAACTTGCTGGGTTAGGGTAAAGCCTTATTCCGCCATTAAGTATTTCCTGTTCTATTAAACCCACACCATAACCACAAGGTGCAGAGCTTTCACAAAAATTACTATCTACTTTTAGTAGCCATATATCTTCAGTGCCTGTGCCGCTGTATTCGGGTAATGGAATTACAAAACCTGCAAAGCAATAGCCACCATCGGTTGTTTGCATTACATCTCTAAAATAATTTTGACTACCAGGCATTATTGCATATTCTTTAGTAAATAAACTATCTCCATTTTGAGCTATTTCGTTTACCTTGCCATTTATCATATTACTAAAAAAACCAGTTTGGCTTGCTATGACTATATTGCCTCTTGTATTTTCTATTGCAATTGAAGCACCTGCATACATTTGTGGGGCATTATAATGCTTATTCCATAGAGTTACGTTATTGGGTGTTATTTTCTCTACTTGCATTCTTAAATAATCATCTGTACCAATTGAATATTGCCTGTAGCCACTATAAACTAATACATTACCGTCTTTAAGTGTTTTGGCGCCACTACCACTTCCAAAATTAGTGTTTACTGTTTTATTCCAAATAACATTACCTGCTGTATCTAACCTCATTACAAAACCTGCTGTATTGTATGTGCCATGTGTTGTTTTATAGCCCCCAATTATTAATTCTCCTTGCAAAGTATCAATAGTAACTGCGGTTTCATCTAATCCCACTATTCCTATTTTCTTTTTCCAAATTTCGTTACCTGCTGTGTCGGTTTTTATAAGTAATATATCGCGGTTGGTGTATAATGTATCATCAACCAAACCTGTCATATATATATTATTATCGTATTTATTTATAATAAAATTATATGCCCAATTAATTTGATTGGCAAACCCATATTCTTTATAATCAACACTATCTAATTCGGAATTAAATCGCCACATAAATGTTTTAGAACGGTAGCCTAGAGGTACTCTTATCCCACAAGCATAAACTCGGTTTTTATTAATCCATTTTACCTTACTAGCCTCTATATTATTATTTAACCATGCGTATGTTTTTTTTCTACATAATGTACCGTTGTAATAAAAAGAACTCATATTTAAGCTGAAATAACTTATTGGAGTGCACTCAATCCCAGCAGTTACATACTTATTTGCAATTGTATCGATATTCGCTGTTAGGTCGCAACTTCCACTGCCATCATATCTATTGTTAAAATAAGTTTGTGCATTTACATTCATTAATGAAAGTAAAAGCATAACTATTAATATTTGTGCATTTACTTTCATTTTGCAATTATTACTTTGCATGAATTAATAACAATATTATTAGAAAATATTTGGTAAAAGTAAATGCAACTCATATTTTTTTATCTAATTAACCTAAGTTAAACCAAAAAAACGAAAAATGCAAGTAAGCTTCCAATTCATTCAATTCATCCCTGCTTTTAGGCATTTCTAGGCAAAGATTTTTGTAAATTATCTTGGTTGGGAATAGCTTCTCGTTTTTAGACTAAAACATACCCTCCATTTGGTATAAACCAACAAAAATTGTATATTTGTAATCTAAAATTAAAATCATGACAAACGCATTTATATTAGGAATGTTAGGCACACCCGAAATTATTATTATTTTGGTTGTTGTTTTATTATTATTTGGAGGTAAAAAAATTCCAGAATTAATGAGAGGCTTAGGTAAAGGAATGAAAGAATTTAAAGACGCATCAAAAGGCGAAAGCTCGTCTGATACTGAAGTTAAATAACTTAATTTATTCATCAAAAAATAAGCGTCTTTCAAACTGATTGACGCTTTTATTATTTAATTAAAATACAGTGTATACATTTTCTACCATACAAAATCTTGAAACTGATTTGTTAGCAGGTAAAGTTACTTGCGTGCAATTAGTGGAAGAGTCTATAAAAAGCATTGAAACTAAAAAACATTTAAACGTTTTTTTAGAAGTGTTTAACGCAACAGCTTTAGAACAAGCTAAACGCGTTGATGAAAAAATACAATCAAAAACACAAGGTAAGTTAGCAGGACTAATCATTGGCTTAAAAGATAATATTTGCTACAAAGGACATAAGGTTTCTGCCTCATCAAAAATATTAGAAGGCTTTGAATCGCTTTATTCTTCAACAGTAGTAGAGCGTTTATTAAATGAAGATGCAATAATAATTGGAAGATTAAATTGCGATGAATTTGCTATGGGTAGCAGTAACGAAAATTCTGCTTACGGTAGAGTGCTTAATCCTTTAAATGAAAAAATGGTTCCAGGTGGTTCATCTGGTGGTTCTGCTTCAGCTGTTGCTGCAAATTTATGCCATGCAACTTTAGGTTCAGATACTGGTGGTTCAATTCGTCAACCTGCCTCTTTTACAGGAACTGTGGGTTTAAAACCAACTTATGGTAGAATTTCTCGTTGGGGTTTAATTGCTTATGGTTCTTCATTTGATCAAATAGGGCCTATTACAAAAACGGTTGATGATGCCGCTTTATTGTTGCAAATAATGGCAGGCTCTGATGAATATGATACTACTGCTTCTCAAAAGCCAGTTGCAAATTACCCCGAAATTTTAGCTCAAACTAAAAAATATAAAGTTGCTTATTTAAAAGAGTGCTTAGAATCTAGTGGTTTGGATGTTGAGGTTAAACAACATACTAATGACGCTTTCGAAAAATTAAAAAAAGAGGGGCATACAGTTACAGGCGTTGATTTTCCTTATTTGGATTTTTTAGTACCAACGTATTATGTGTTAACTACAGCCGAAGCTTCTTCAAATTTATCTCGTTTTGATGGGGTTCATTTTGGTTACAGAAGTCCTAATGCAACTGATTTAGAAAGTACTTACAAAAAAACACGCAGCGAAGGCTTTGGAAAAGAAGTGAAGCGTCGTATTATGCTTGGCACATTTGTATTAAGCGCAGGTTATTATGATGCGTATTATAGTAAAGCACAAAAAGTAAGAAATAAAATCAGAGAAAAAACCCGCGAAATATTATCGGAATATGATTTTATTATTACACCATCTACCCCAGGTACAGCCTTTGAGTTTGGTAAAAATAGCGAAGATCCAATTAAAATGTATTTAGAAGATATTTTTACAGTTCAGGCAAATATTGTTGGATGCCCTGCAATATCGGTGCCTAATGGCTTACATTCAAATGGTTTACCTATAGGAATTCAAATAATGGGTCGCGATTTTGAAGAAGGAGATTTATTAAATATTTCAAAACAAATTATGCAATGATGCATTTTCGCAATTTGAAAATTGAACAAATAAAAACTACATGGTTTAAAAAATCAATTTCTATATTGTTTGTATGTATTGTATTTCAAAATTGTGCTCCAACACGTTTTGTAAAACCACTTGCTAAAAAAGAAAATGCCATTGCCGCTAATCTTGGTGGGCCTCTTATTCATTTTGGTAAAGCAGTAACTCCAATTCCATTTACATCAATTATGTACGGACGTGGATTAACAAATTCCACTACAGCTTTTGGTTCGGTTCATTTAACAGCATTGTTGTTTGGTAATATTCAAACAGATTTAGGTGTTTGCCAACAGTTATATAAAAATGATAGTTTAAAATTTGGAATCACTATTAATCCTGCCATTAATATGGTTTATGATAAATGGAACAAGAATTTTAGAGCATGGCCACAATTAGATGCCAATGTATATAAGGATATTTTAAAACAAAAAGCATTTGTATATGTTGGCTTAACTAATTGGTTTGAGTTTTCTTCAACCAGAGCGCATGGTGAGCCTCAAACTAACCATGCATTAATAAATCCTCATGTAGGCATGAGCTACAATACTAAAAAATGGGGTTATACGTTTGAGTGTAAATTTTTGCAAATGAATAAAAAAAATGTGCCAAATGTGGTTGATTATGTGGGCATAAATCAGCATGGTGCAGTTGGTGTTTACTTAAATTTTGTAAGACGATTTTAAATGAAAATAATAGGAATATTTATAATTGCACTAGTTTTATTATCATCATGTTTGCGCTTAGATGATAATTTATACAACGTTACTGATAAAATAAAAGAATACAAGTTAGATAACTATACTGGAGAAAATGATTTTGTATTAGATAATTCCTATTTTATACATGATAGTTTAATTCACTTATTTGATTTATCTTCTAGGACTCCAAGCGAATCTTCATCAACTACTATAAAAGCCATTTACATAGGAAGTTTATCTAAAATTAAAACAGATACTGTAATTATGTATTGCCATGGCAATAAATGGCATATGGATTTTTATTGGCAGCGCGCAAAATTATTGGCCCATACAGCTGGTAAAAATCATTACGGTGTTTTAATGATAGATTACAGAGGTTATGGTTTAAGTGATGGTAAAGCAACTGAAGAAGGCTTGTATGCTGATGTAGATGCCGCTTTGCAATGGTTGAAATTGAATGGTTTAAGTGACCAACGTTTAGTAATGTATGGTTTTAGTATGGGAACAGCACCTGTGTGCGAATTAACTAATAAGCCTATAAGCATGACGCCAGCTAAATTTATTTTAGAAGCGCCATTTGCTAGTGCTGATGTTATGGCTAATGATGGCAGTGGATTAAATATGCCAGGTTCTTTTTTTACAAATTTAAAAATAGATAATGCAGAGGAAGTTAAAACAATTTCTCAACCATTTTGTTGGATACATGGTACAAACGATAATTTTTTAAATATTAAAACGCATGGAGAAGTTGTGTATAAAAACTATAATGGTTCATACAAAGAAGCTCATCGTGTTGATGGCGCCGATCATGGTGAAATACCTCTGAAAATGGGCTTTGATAATTATTTAAATACATTGAGTACCTTTATAAGAAAATAAATGTCGCTTTAAATTAAAACTAGAACGATAAATACTAAAAGTAAAACTATGATAACTAAAGAAGCGGTAATAGACGCATTAAAATATGTAGATGATCCAGATCTTAAAAAAGATTTGGTTACTCTTGGAATGATTAAAGATGTAGTAGTTGATGGTAAAAATGTTTCTTTTACTGTAGTACTTACTACGCCAGCATGTCCTATGAAAGACATGATACACAATGCTTGTATAAATGCTATTAAGCATTATGTAGATAAAGAGGCTGTTGTTAATGTAAACATGACAGCTACGGTTACATCCACGCGTAATACAGATAATACAACCTTATCAAAAACAAAAAATATAATTGCAGTAGCATCTGGTAAAGGTGGAGTAGGGAAGTCTACTGTTTCTGCAAACTTAGCTGTAGCGTTAGCAAAACAAGGAGCTAGAGTGGGTTTAGTAGATGCTGATATTTATGGGCCATCACAAACTATAATGTTTGACGTGCAAAATGAAATGCCCGCTAAATCAGAATTTGATGGTAAACCAAAAATGGCACCAGTAGAAAATTACGGAGTAAAAATTAACTCAGTTGGTTTTTTAGCTGGTCCAGATCAGGTAATTGCTCTACGCGGACCAATGGCATCAAAGGCATTAACACAATTGTTTATGGATACTACTTGGGGCGAATTAGATTATTTAATTGTTGATCTACCTCCAGGAACAGGCGATATTCAAATTACATTATGTAGTTCTATTCCTATTACAGGTGCAGTAATTGTAAGTACTCCACAATCTGTGGCATTAGCAGATGCTCGTAAAGGAATCGCATTATTTAAATTACCTGCCCTTAATGTTCCTATTTTAGGGATAGTTGAGAATATGGCTTATTTTACGCCAGAAGAATTACCTGATAATAAGTATTATATATTTGGTAGAGATGGCGCTAAAAATTTAGCAGAGGAATTAAATTTACCATTATTAGGTCAAATACCATTGGTGCAGAGTATAAGAGAATCGGGCGATGCCGGCAGGCCTGCAGTTTTGCAAGAAACAACGCCTCAGGCTTTAGCTTTTAGAGAAATGGCACAAAATGTAGCGCAACAAGTGGCTATATTAAATGCTAACAAAGTTAAGGAAGCTGTTGCTTAAGTTTTTCTAATGCCAAAAATTGAAATTGAAACTAAAATAAATGCAAGCAGAGAAGTTTGTTTCAATTTGGCTTCTAGTATCGATTTTCATCAAGTAACATCGGTAAAAACAAAAGAAAAGGCTATTGCAGGAAAAACTTCGGGCTTCATAAAATTAAATGATGAAGTAAATTGGGAGGCTGTTCATTTTTGTGTAAAGCAAAAATTGTGTTCTAGAATTACGGAATATTCATTTCCAAATCATTTCAGAGATGTTCAAGTTTTTGGGGCTTTTAAAGCATTTAAACATGACCATTATTTTAAGCAAATGGATGGTTATGTTATTATGACGGATGTTTTTGATTTTGAATCTCCACTGGGAATTATAGGTAAATTGTTTAATCACTTAGTATTAACAAAATACATGACAAGTTTTTTAACAGAAAGAAATCAAATGATAAAAAAGTATGCAGAATCTGAAATGTGGAGGAATTTTTTTTTATTTTTTAAGTTTTAATTATTCTTCAATTACACTTTTACCTCTAATGCTTCTACACAAAGAAACAATTTGTT
>CALMMX010000096.1 GCA_937868545.1 uncultured Bacteroidota bacterium | reverse complement strand
TTCTATTAATAACATATCATCAATTTGTTCAGCATTACCTGATAAATTTAAAACAGAATTTTTATAGTAATCTTTATCATTTGTTCTGTTCTTTATAATTTCTATTAATCCGGGCTTGCGTATTCTCAATTTAGATTTTTCTATCTTTTGGTCAATAATTCCATCAGAGAACATAATTATTTTTTGACCTTTAATGTTATTTAGTTGTTTTGTTTCATAATAAGCTTCGCTAATTTTATAATTCAAGGGTGTAGAATTAAATTTTAATTCTTCCACAGTTAAATCATTATTTAAAATAAATACAGATTGTTGCGCACAAGAAAAACTTATTAGAGAATTTTCAAGGTCATATTTCATAAGTGATATTGCCACACCATCATTACTATATATGCCATTTTCATCTTTGAATGAATTAATGAGAATAGTATTCATTCTTTTTAATATGTCGCTAGGATAGCTAACTTTTTCATCTATAATAATTTGTTTTAAAATAGTATAAGATAAAATTGTCATAAGAGCTCCAGGCACACCATGACCGGTACAATCTGCAACTATGATATACATAGCATTTTCTTGCCTGAAAACAGAATAAAAATCGCCTCCAACTAATTCTTTTTGTTTGTAAAATAGCGAATAATTAAAGGCGCTTTCAAGTTCTTTGTTAAATGATGTGTTTAAATTTAAAATATTATGCTGCAATTTTTTTGAATACTCTAAACTTTCAGTAATATTTTCATTTCTCTTAGCTAACAAAATATTTGTGACGTTCAGTTCTTCGTTTTTTAATTCTAAATCAATGGTTCTTTCTTTTACAAGTGATTGTAAGTATAAATTTTTCTTCTTAATGGATTTCTCTCTATATCTAATAAAAAATATTAGTAATAATAAACTTAGTAAAACTATTGTTGCTATAAATAGTTTTGTTTTGTAAAATGGCGGTATAATAGTAAATGTAACTTTTGTATTAACACCAACTTCATTTGTATATGGATTTATTATACTTACTATAAAAGTATATTCTCCAGCTTTTAAATTTGAAAATGTTGCTTCATTTAAATTAGTATTAAAACTTGTGCGTTTACCGTTTTCAATTAATTGTATGTTATATTTTATTTTAGAAGGATTTAAAAAATGTACTCCAACATATTTAAAAGTTAAAGTATTTTCAAAATGTTTCAATTTAATTGCATTTGTCGATTCGTTAAATTGCTTTAGTCCTCTGATATTCCAATCTGTGTTTTCATGATTAATTTCAATTCCTTGTACTATAACCTTAGGGTTAAATTGATAAGACGTTTCTTGGTTGAAATTAAATTTTACTAGACCACTTTTAGTTCCGAGCCAAAGCATCCCGTCAGAATCAATAAAGTTTCTATTTGCCATTAGTTCATTACAGGGTAAACCATCATTTACCCCAAAACTTTTATAAGTCACAATGTTATTGTCAATATTTTTAATGTTAATTATATGTAAGCCAGATTCACCTAAAGCAAATAGATAATTTTGGTAGCAATAAATAGATTTGATAGTTAATGTAGAAAAATCAACAAGTTTTTGTATATCTATAGTATCGTTTGTTTTTGTGTTTATATATATTAAACCATGGTGGCATTTGATATAAAGATTTGAGTTGTAATCTTTAGCAATATAATTTGAGTAAATCCCATTTTTATTTAAAATTTTGTATGTGGCATAGATACTGTCTGTGTTACTAATTTTAATGATTTTCATTCCTGTGAAAACATATAAAGCGTCATCTTTTATGTTTTCAATATTTATAATGAAATTATGTATAGTTTGGTTTTCTATATTTATAAGCTTAGGTATAGATGTTATTTTATCTAATAAATACAGCCCAGAATTTGTTCCTACAAATAAATTATTTTTAGAGTCACATTCTATTGATGTGATTCTAAAATTTTTAAAAAAGTAATTTTCTTGAAGGTTATTTTTACTATAGAAGAGGAGTTTATTGTCTTCATTTAAAATCCATAAATTATTATCAGATGTAACTTCAAAATCAACAAATCTAAATTTTTGTGTTTTGAGTGGGATGGAAATAGTTTCTATTGAATCTTTTTCTTTATGAAATTTATAAATATTACTTGGAGTTAAAAAGTATAGTTGTTTGTTTGTATTGCCACTAAGTGATAAAATATTTGTGTTAATTAAACCATGTTTTTCATTAAATACTTTAAATTGTCTTTCAATAAATAAGTATACTCCTCCACCATCAAGAGTTGAAAACAGTATGTTTCCCTCAAAATCTTCTATAATTGAACTAATAACTCCTTGCGGTATTCCATTCTTTTCATTGAAACATTCTAATTTTCCATTTTTGTATTTATATAAACCAATAGCGCTTCCAATCCAAATGTTTCCATCACTAGATTTGTAAAATGCAGTTATTTTATTTGATAATAAATTCGAATTACTTATATCAAATTTTTTAACGATTTTATTTTTATTTAAAAATAATAATCCTTGTGAAGTGCCAAGTACTAGTGTGTCATTTAATTGAATACCTGCTTTAACTCTTACATTTAGCAATTCTGGAATTTCAACTTTAACAACATTTTTTCCTTTTAAAACATATAAGCCATTTGAAGAAGCAAAGTAAACATCTTCATTGAAAAATATAACTTCGTAAAACATTACATTTTTTTCATTAACGTAGTAGTTTGTTATTTGATTTTCAAAAATTGAAATTACAGATCGAGTAGTGGTAAAATAATACTTTCCCTTTAACGATTTTTTTATGTCGGTAACTTGGTATTGTAACGAATCAGTTTTGAATTTTTTAAATGTTTTATTGTTGGTTAAAGTGTAAATACCTAGTTCTGTACCAACATACGAGAGAGTGTCATTTACTGGCAAGTATGATAATGTAAGAAATGTATAAAAATCAGCTTTGTCGTTTATTTTTAAAGTTTGTTTGCCGTCGTATCTATTTAATCCACCATTTATAGTAGCAATCCATAAATATCCTTTTTTATCTTGATAGATTTTATTAGCACTTGAACTAGATAGCCCATCTTTAACTGAAATCTGTTGAACATACTGCCCAATAAGATTATTAAAGATTAATAATAGTATAATAATAAGTTTTGTGTAGCTCATTAATTAACCTTATTAAAAGTAAAGTTTGCTTTGGTTAGTTTTTCTAATTCTTTTCCAGATTCAAGGATATCATCACTAAATTCTGAATAAGACCAAATAACCGTAAATTTTGAATTATTTTCTATAGAATAAGTATTTATAAGTGAAATTAAATCAAAAAGACATTTGGCAGATGAGGAATTAAAATATTCTAGTTCAATTTTAAGTTCAATTGAATTAGAATTATTTTTATTAAATAATTCTTTTAGCCAATCAAATAGTGGAGTGTAAAATTTAAGGACATATTCAGGCCTTGACTCACCTTTAATTTCAAAAACAAATGTTTTCGCGTTTAAGCAAACGTATGGTGTTGTGTCTGTCTCTTTTAAAATTAAATTTTCCATATAATTAATTTATCAATAGATTTAAATCGAAAATAGTTGAGTAATGGTTTTTGTATTCTGCCAATTTCAAACACTCTTTAAGATTCTCTAAAAAGTGCTTTTTGTTTTTAATAATATTTCCACTATTGGATTTTGTAACGTTGTTTATTGAGTTCATTAGTAATTCATTGTAATTATTTTCTACACCCGTACTTTTTGCTAAAGCATTAAGGTGTTTAAATTCTAATTGTAATAAATCTATTTTGTTAAGAATTATAATGGTTACAAGTTTAAGATGAATTAATGTTAACTGAATTTCTGGTTTATATGTAATTTCAAATTCTTCAAAAACCTTGTTAATCCATTTAAAGCATTGCTTGTATTCTTTTAAAATGAAATGATGTTTAATGATTTGAATATAAGTAATAAATAGAAATCTTGAATTCGATCCTGTATTCAATTCAATTAATTTATCAGTATATTTTTGCAATCCAGAAGTTCGTTTTTCATTAATTGCCTCCAATGTGTTTTTATAAATTAAAAGAGTTTCAATTACTTTATTTTTTACTTTATTTTGCTGTAATAAATTTAGAAATGAAATTAATTCGTGGATATTATTTGTAGTAATGAAAGACTCAAAAATAATTTCAATAATTTCAATAAAATTAATTGGTAAATAGTCTATTTGTTTATCATGTTTAGATAGGTATGCAAATATTTCAGAAATTAGAGTTTTAGTTTGTCTTAAATCCCCTAAAAATAGATAGTATAGAGCTAAATTTAAGTTTTTAAGAAAATGTGTAAACTCATCTGAAATCTCAGTTTCATCTAGTTTTAAGGCGTAAGAATTAATAATTTTAATTGCATTAAAATCTGTTGATGGTGAAAAAAAGTCAATCGCCATCAAATTTTGATAATAATTCTTAATTAATAAACTATTTTGCTTTATTACCTTTAATGACTTTTGAGTGTTTTTATTGTAATTAGAAATTGATTGCTCTAATTTGGCACTTGATTTATTGAAATTTTCAATTTTTAATAATTCATTTGATATGTATATTAATTCGTAGTAGATACCATTTGTTTCGCACAATTTTTTTGCTTTTAGCAGTACTTTGTAAGCTTGATTATATAAACCTTTTTTATATAGTATTTCGTACTGTGCTATGAGGGAGCTTTTAATTAAGTTAACATTTGTTTTGGCGTGAAATTGCTGCAGTCCTTCAAGTATTTTATAATACAGTTGTACCTTTAAAACAGAAAAATTAGATTTAGGAATTGGTTTTAATTTTTCACTAATGTCTTCATGTGGTTTAGTAAGAACAATAAATAAAGATAGGAACCTTGTTTCTTTGTTTTTTTTAAGGTGTAAATTAATATAACGTTTCTCCTTAGGGCTTAATAATTCTATTAAGTCTCTTAAATTTTTATTATCTATTCCTGAATTTTCCATTTAGTATAAAAAACAAAATGCTTTAACCCAAATATATCAAAAAAAATGGATTAATTAATTTAAAAGTGGCTGTAAATCGATTGATTTAAATGAACTAAAGTAGCTAAAATATAGGTTGTTGTTATCCACCTATAATAGCTGTCTATTTTTAGTAATGTAATTGTTGTATTCTAATAATAATTAAATATAAGTAAAAATGCAATTTATTATTGTTTAGAAATGTAATATTTTTAAAGATTATAAATCTGTAAACTTTTTATTTTATAAATTTAGATTACACTTTAAACATTTAATTTTTTTGAATATGAAAAATTATATCATTATTATTTTCTTAAATTTTTTGCTTTCAAGTGCTTATGCGCAATTGCATAAATCGATGTCAAAAGAGTTTCAAATAACACAACGAGGAGGAATTGTATATGTGGCAAATGCATTTATTAGTTGCAGCGCAAATCCTTTAACTTCAGGAGGTTTATGTCAAACTGCTGTTAATGAAATGCCTCCTATAGCTGCCGGTGCACATATGAATAATAATTTTGGTTATGGAACTCCAATTGATATAGATGGTGCCCCTTCTACTTACATGTCATCAAGTGATAGTTTAAATCTTCCTCCTTGTAGTGAAATAACTTTTGCTGGTTTATATTGGATGTCTTACGCCCCAAATTCAAATACTGCAACTATTGCCCCTGCAAAGATTAAATTTGATAATAATCCATATCAAAACATAGTTGCTGATTCTATTGTTACAGTTTTAGGTGGCACGTTTACTGGAACTGTAAGTTGGTCTTACTCTTGCTTCAAAAACATTACCTCTCTAGTACAAGCTGCTGGAATTAATACTCGAATCACCTTTGCTGATGCTCTTTATACAAATCATCCTTTAGCTGGGAATGATGCTGGTGGATGGACAGTAATTGTAGTATATAAAAATAATTTTGAGAAAACTCGCCAACTTACCGTATTTGATGGATGGGCTACTATTACATCAGGCTATACAACTGCTGATATTCCGGTTAATGGTTTTCAAACACAAACAACTGGTAATTTTGATGTGGAAATTGGGATGGTTACGTTTGATGGCGATAGACCATCTACAGGAGATGGCGCATCTATTCGCGGACAAGGTTCACCAACTTTTACTCCACTTTTTGATGCTATACATGCATCAAATAATATTTTTAATAGTACAATTTCTAATAATGGTGTATTAACTCCATTTCGTATTCCTAATCTTAATAATACTTTGGGACATGATGCTAGTATTTTTAGGCCCAATAATTCTACTTTTCAGTATTTAGCAAATAATACTAATTCTTTAACTGTTAGAGTAACAACAGGGGGTGAAGGTTATAGTATTTATGCAATGTCTACTGTAATAGATGCATTTGAACCTAAAGGATTTATTTCTTTATCTTATACAGATGCTAATGGTGGAACTGTTGACCCTGGAGATATCATAGAATACAAAATTAAAACGTTTAATATAGGTGAAGACCAATCAGCCAATACGTATGTAATTGATACTATTAATCGTAAATTAAATTATATTCCTAACTCTACTAAAATTACTTATGGAAGTAATTTGGGGTCAAAAACGGATGTGTTATTAGATGACCAATTGGATTATGATGTTTTGAGTAAACAACTTAAAATAAGAATTGGATCTGGCGCAAACGCTATAACTGGTGGTATAATTAACGCATTACCAACGGGTGCTGATAGTACAATTATAACATATAGCGTTACAGTATCTAATAATTGTTTAGAGTTACATTGCGATTCATTGATAAAAAGTGTGGCCTTTTTATTTGAAACTGGTGCAATTTCAACTCATACTTTTGTATCAAGTAGCACACAGCCTTATCCTAGTTCTATTCCAGGTGTATGCAATGTTTATTCTAATCCAAACATTTTAGTTACAACTGCATCTTGTTTATTACCGCAAGCAATTAATAATTCGCCAATTTGTGTTGGAGGAAATTTTAATTTGGATGCTAGTAATGTTCAACCATCAACATTGTATCAATGGTCTGGTCCAAATTCTTTTTCATCAACTGTTCAAAATCCATTGTTTATTGGTGCTTCAGCAATAACTGCTGGTGTTTATACCTTAGTTGTTTCAAGTCCAAGTATATCATGTTCGTTTTCAACTACTACAACTGTATCGTTGAGTGCATTGCCAATAGCAAATTATAGTGCAACATCAGTATGTCTTTCAAACGCCACAAACTTTACTGATTTATCTACTTCTTCAACGGGTTCAATAACTACATGGGCTTGGGATTTTAATAATGATGGTGTTGTTGATAATGCAACTCAAAACCCAAGTTTTACTTTTATAAATCCTGGTGTTTCAATAACAACCTTAACCATTACAACATCAGCAATGTGTACAAGTACCATTAGTGTTCCAATATCTATTTATGCTAACCCTGTTCCTAACTTTACAGTTGTGAATGCGTGTATAAATTCCCAGCCTAATGCATTTGATGCGTCTTCATCCATAATTAGTGTTGGAACAAATACTGCATATACATGGAGTTTTGGAGATGGTTCAAATGGAAGTGGTATAACATTAAACCATTCTTATTTATTACCTACTGTTTACAATGTTTCACTTTCAGTTACATCTGATAAGGGTTGTATTACAACATTGGTTAAATCAATTGAAATTTATCCTAAACCATCGGTTTCAATTAATAATACTACAGGTTGTTTTAATAAAGCCACTAGTTTTACTGCCACTACATTACCGGGCAGTGGTGTTGTAACAAATTGGAATTGGGATTTCAACAATACAATAACAACTATAGAATCTACAGGTCAAATAACTAATTTTACTTTTGCTTCACCTGGCAGCCAAACTATAGCAGTTATTTCAGAGACAAATCATGGTTGTAAGGATACTACGTTGAAAGCAATAAATGTTGATTATCTTCCTATGCCATTATTTAGTGTTGATAATCCAGCAGGTTGCCCAAGCCATTGTGTTACATTTACTGATAATACATTGCCTGTTCCTGCACCTAGTTATAATGCAGATTGGCATTGGGTTTTTGGAGATGGTTCAGAAATTCATTCCGCAACTGGAAATCCTCAAACACACTGTTATGATAATAATAGCTCGGATTTATTGAAAATGTATGATGTAAAATTAATTGTTACCACAAATAATGGATGTACAGATTCAATAACAAAAAATAGTTTTATTACTGTTTATCCAAAGCCAAATGCTAGTTTTATTGTAAATCCAAATCCAACAAATGTTTTAACACCTATTGTTAATTTTACAAATCAAAGTACTGATTTCACCAAATGGTGGTGGACATTTGGTGATGGTACTTCTAAAGATTCAATTCATTTAAATCCTAGTCATTACTATAATAATGATAATGCTAGTGATTACGCCTCTGTTTTAGTGGTTCAAAATAGTTATGGTTGTTTGGATACAGCTTTTGTTAAAATTGAAGTGCAACCTGAATTTACATTTTATATACCAAATTCTTTTACACCAGAAAATGGTGATGGGATTAATGATGTATTTACAGGTATGGGAATTGGTATAGAAAAATATGAGATGTGGATTTTTGACAGATGGGGTGCTATGATATATTATACTGATGATATTAAAAAAGGATGGAATGGCAAGGTGCAAGGAAAACCTAATGAAGTGCAAATTGATGTGTATGTATGGAAAGTAAATTTAACTGATGTGTTTAATAAAAAGCACAATTATATTGGGCATGTATCGGTAGTGAGATAATAAAACAAATAATAAAAGTATGGCTATTAATCTTTATAATGGTTTTGTAAATACCAAAAATGGTGAGTCTTATAAATGTATTTCTTCAACAGAGGAATCTTTTAAAATAGAGTGGCGTGTTCAACCCTCTGAACATCTGCCATTTGAGCATATTCATTTAAATCAAGATGAAATTATTCATGTAAAAAAGGGCGAATTGGCCTTGATGTTAAATGGAAAAGCAAGTGTTATAAAGGCTGGTAATACAATAACCATTAAAAAAGGTGAGAAACATTTGGCATTTAATTATTCTGATGAAATGTTGGAATGTGAAATTGAGTATATTCCTGGTTTAGATAGTTATCAGTTTTTTCAATGCTTTGGTGGATTAGTTATAGATAATAGTGTTGGGAAGGAAGGAAAAGTGAGTATCCCTAAGATGTGTTATTTTGCAAAGAAGATGAATGCTAAAGCATTAACACGCCCTAGTGGCATACCTGGCCCTTTATTTAATTTCATTTTAAGTTTTTTTTATGGAATTGGTGTTATGTTTGGTTGGAAAAGGTTTTATAAAAAGTATGCCATTTGATTTTTTTTTTACTATTATTTATATAAGAATTTACCCATGTTAACTAGAATAAATGTAATAATATTTTTGTTTTTCGTATACAATACGATTCCAGCTCAAATTTTTAAATCTTTCTCGAAAGATATTCAAATTACTCAAAAAGGTGGTTTGGTTTTCTTAAGCAATGTTGCTAATAGTTGTTCAGCTAATCCACCCTTAGCCGTTGGACCTTGTTCTATTGGTGTTTCAGAGATGCCTCCATTTGGAAGTTATGCTAATAATACTTATTCAATTGCTACATATGTTGATATTGATAGTGATCCAAGCACATTTATGTCATCAAGTGATAGCTTGAATTTGCCAACATGTAGTGAAATAACTTGGGCTGGATTATATTGGGCATCAAATGGAGTTGCATCTACAGTTGGTGATAGTGTAATTAAAATAAAAAGTTCATCTTCAGCATATATAAATATAAAAGCTGACAGTGTTTTGTATAGTTCTGTTCCTTCTAGTCCTTTCACATTTAATACCTATTATTGTTTTAAAAATATTACATCCTATGTTATTTCAGCAGGAATTCATTCGCGATTTACGGTAGCAAATATTCCTTTTGTTGAAAATCCTGGTAATGATTTTGGGGGATGGACAATGGTTGTTTTGTATAAAAATAATACTTTACCACTTCGACAATTTACTGTATTTGATGGTTTGGCATTAATATCTCCTGTAGCATCAGCTAGTGTTGTAAGTATTCCTGTTTCAGGCTTTTTAACCCCAACTGCTGGCCCAGTTAATTTTGAATTAGGACAGGTAGTTTGGGATGGTGACCGAGGTCCATCAGATGGTGCTTCTTTTAATGGTGCGGGATCGTTTGTTCCCATTTCAAATAGTACTAATCCAACAAGCGACGTTTTTAATAGTACAATTACTAATAATGGAGTTCTTACTCCTTTTAGAAAACCAAGCATGAATTTAACACCAAGTATGGATGCTGATATTTTTGCTCCTGATAATAGTGCGAAAAATTATATTGGTAATGGTGCAACTTCATTTATATATAGATTAACTACTGGGGGAGAGGGCTATCTTCCTCAAGTAATAACTACAGCTATAGATGTATTTGAAACTGTTAATAGTTTGTCACTTGGTGGAACTGATATTAATGGAGGGGCTTTAATGCCTGGAGATGTAATGGAATATAAAATAAAAGTGTCTAATGTAGGAGATGATATTTCAACAAATACTTATGTAGTAGATACATTAAGTAGTAATGTAACTTTTGTTCCTGGGTCTATTAATATTATTTATGGACCAAATTCTGGTATTAAAACAGATGTTTTGTCGGATGATCAAGGAGAGTTTGATGCAATATCAAATGTTCTAAAAATAAGAGTAGGTGTGGGAGCAAATGGAACTATTGGAGGTACAGTAAATAATTCAATAACAGGTTTAGATAGCACGATTATAACTTACAGAGTTAAAGTTACAAACAGCTGTGTAAGATTATTATGTAACGATACTATTAGTTCCCGAGCTTATATAATCGGAACTGGTTTACTTTCTGGCAACACACAAACCATTGCCAGTAATAATGGGGTTTTGAGTGGTACATTATGTCCATTGCCATCAAATTTGGCCACTACATCCATTGTTACAAATACCGCATGTGGTATTCCAAATGCATTTAACACAACTGCAATTTGTGATGGGGCTAGTTTTACACTTTCTGCAACACCAGATTCAGAATCTGACTACACATGGATTGGTCCCAATACCTTTACAGCAAATGCGCAGTCTATTGTAATTCCTATAGGTACGCCTACTATGTCTGGAATTTATACTGTTACACTTTCTATTCCTGGTGTAAGTTGTCAATACACCGCTGCAACAACAGCTACAATAAATGTTTTACCAATAATTAGTATAACAGCCGATAATGATAGTTTATGTGGTTTGGGAAATCAGGCTATTTTAAATGCTTCTGGCGCACTTACATATACTTTAATAAACAATTCAACTTTGTTTTCACCAACAATAGCATTAGTTCCAACTGCAACTGTTATTTATACAGTGGTAGGTACAAGCTCTTTAAATTGTATAAATACACAAACTACTGTTGTAACTTTATTACCATTACCAATTGTTGCTGTTGATGCCAATAGTGTTGAAGTATGTGGTGCTAGTGATATTCAACTTTCTGTTTCTAATCCAATTGCAAATAATAATTATTTATGGACATCAAGCTTTGATAATTATTTAGGAGGGATTTACCCTATTAATAATGCGCAGCTATTTAATCAAGGAACTTATACTGTAACTGTTACTGATCAGTATGGTTGTAAAAATGCAACTACTGTTGATGTGGTGGTAAATGATTGCGAATTATTTATACCCGAACTATTTTCTCCAAACGGCGACACTAAAAATGATTTTTTTGAAATTAAGGGAGTTCAGTTTTACCCTAATAATAAATTATCAATATATAATAGATGGGGAAATTTAGTATACCAAAAGGATTCATATATAAATAATTGGGATGGAACACCTAACGTGAAAAGCGCTACTGGAAATGGAATTCTGCCTGTTGGTACTTATTATGTTATTTTTAATTATGGGAACGAAATACTTAAGGAATATCATGGTTATGTCCAATTAAATTGGTAGTTATTCTTAATTTGAAAATTATTCTTTAGTTTTAGATAATCTTTTTTTTTATCAAATCAATTTTCATTGATTGCTTTTCTAATTTCATCATTATTAAATGGGTATTTAATCAGTAAGCGTCTTAATTTCGAATATTTTCTGTCGATAAGATTAAATTGTGTAATTAATTTTATTTCTGTTTTATTTGTTTTTGAATTATCGAATAAACCCAGTATTTCTAAAACGCCTCTCGCGTTCAAGCAAGCGATTATAAATTTTTCGTCAGTTTTATCTTGGTTCAAATATTCTGGCAATTTTCTTAAATTTTGCTTTTCAATTAGAGCTAAGATTTCTTGTTGTATTTCTAAATCATTTTTATAGTAGCCATTGCCGTTTTCAATATTTAATAATGAAATATAAGTGTATTTTTTATCCGTAAGTATTGGTAAATTTTCTTTATTGTAACTAGTTCCCAAAACTGCTTCTCTTAAGTTTGTTTTATCTGAAAGTATTGAAAAAGAAAATTGACTATTAGTTTTGGTGCAATCAATATACATTTTCCCACCATTGCAATCATTTATTACTTTATTCGAAAATAGGTCTATATACACGCAATTATAATCGTATTTTTTCACGTATAAATATGTTCCTTTTGTAATGTCTAAGATATCTTGTTTTATATAACGAACACTTGTGTCTATAGTGTTATTAATTGTGTCTACCTCAAACCTTATGTATGGTTCATAAATGTTTTTTGTGTACAAGATTCCGTTTTTAATAGGATATGTTAAAATGAATCCTGTGTTTCCTTTTTCTACATCCAAATAAATATTCGATGCTAAAGTCATTTCTTTATTATTTTTATATGTAACTAAATTTCCTTTGATTTTAGCTTTGTCTGTTACAGTTCCTTCTTCATGATAGTTTAAAATGTATTTGAAAACATATTTACAATGTGTTGTAGTGAGTATTTCAAGAGTTTCGAGTTCATTAGTTCTATCAGCTTTTCTGGTCTTTTCTCTTAATGGGCAACCGAAATTATTTTTTAATCCGAAAATATCAGGACATTTATCTTCACTATCTTTTATACCATCATTATCAAAATCAGGGCATCCATTTGTTTCTTTCTTTCCAAAATAATCTGGGCACTCATCTCTATCGTTATATATTCCATCTCCGTCGTTATCACTTATTTTTTTTATTACTAATGTGTAATTATCAAACGTAATGTTGCCGTTATAAATACCTTGAGAGCCTTCGTGAGATAAATATTTTAAGTAACTCCTTGATAGTTTAATTGTATCACTATTTGAGGAGTTGTTTACAAGTATATATGACATTGTAATTTGTGAGTATTTCGGAAATCCCGTCTTCCATTTAAAGGAAATACTACCATTGTTTGCTGAACTTATGCATCTATTATCATTTACAACTAAACTTTTAGCCGAAAATCCTTCTGGTATTTCTTCTTTATATTCTGCGGTTTCTTCAATTTCTACACCGCCTTTTATTGTAACGTTAATTAAATATTCGCCATCTACATCTCCTTTTTTTATTGATCTTATGCAATTTACTTTATGGCCAAAATCATTTTCACCAATTTGGCTGAAACAAAAAAGCTTAAGAGTCAATAGCATAATTATTCCAATTGTTTTCATTTTGTTTATTTTTATTTCAGCAGCAACACTATCAATTATGTTGCTGCTGAATATTTTATTATTTACTTCCTTTTCTTTTGTTACCATTAAATCCAAATGATGCTCCAAAACGCATGCTGTCTTTGCTTGGTATGCAATACATGTTAACAGGAATGTTTAGTTTACCTGATTTAAATGTTTTACCAATTGCTATTACAAAACCTGTATTTATGGTATAATCTCCTCTACTATCCAAGCGCTCTTTTACTGTAAAAGGATTTTTCACTCCTTTATTTAAAGTGTCATTTGTCCAATAACTTTCTTGTCGCCAAATATTTTCATTATCATAGTATCCTTTAGATTTAAGTGCTAAACCAATTGTTGGCCCTATTGCAAACTCCCAACCACTTTTATTACTTCTTAAACCATGTAATAATGTAAAGCTTGGAATAAAATAACCTTGATCAACTCCAGTTATCATAGGTATAAATTCAAATAGACCTTGTATCTTTCCTTCATTTAAATATTGTTTTTCAAACTGATAACCAAATTGAAACATTACGGGTGCAGCCTCAAAACCACCAACAGATTTATCGGCTTCTAGTATCGAAGCTATATTACCTGTGTAATAAGTAAATCCAACTCTTGGTCCATCAGCCCTTAAGCGTTCATATTGAGGATTGTTTTTTAGGTTATCAAAATCATACGGATTAGTAAGTTTTTGATAAGTGTTTTTGTCATAGGGTTTGTTAAACATTTTTAGTACAATTATTTTTGTAAATGTTTCTATTTCTTCTGGGATGTTTAAAAACTCTACCACAGTAGTTTTTTCTACATTGTTTGTTTTTAAATCAAGAAGTCGAAGCGTATAAATTATTTTTGTAGGGAAAACATCTATAGCGCCTGTAAGTACTTTGTCTGATTTTACTGCGTTACCAGCTTTAATTAAGCAATCTTTACTAAAGCAAGAGTTAATTAAAATATTACTATTTTTTAAACCAACCTCTACATCATATTTATTAAGTACTTCAAATGTATCTAGCTTTTCAACTTCAATTCGTATTAAGTTCGACATTTGGTCTTGGTCAATTTTCATGCCCGTAACATCAACTGATGCCATACATAACTTTTGTTTTTGGGTTGGATTTTGTGCGCTGATAGATAATGATGCAATTTGCATAATTGATGCTATTGCAATTGTTTTAATTGTTGTTTTCATTTTATTTATTTTTAGTTGTTGTTTTAATTTATTGTTTAGTATTTTTTAATTTGAGGCTTGTCAATTCGAGGAATACATTAGCTTCTGGTTTATAGTATTCAACAAGACATTTGATATTCTTGAAATAACTTTTTGCTTGAAGCTGGCAAAAAATTACTCGAATCAACAAGCTTTGTCTTTAGTTTTAAATGTTTTACAAAACGTATTAAGATGCTGTCACCATACTTAATACAATTTTGACTTTAACAAACAAAACAAACTTTTTATACTATTAGGATTTCAAGAATAAATAGTAACACACCTTCAGGTCCTGCGGTAACTGCTGCAGCAATAATTGCTATTATTAAGCCTATAATGATTATTGCTAGAATCGCTGCTCCAACACCTTCTAATGCGTCATTATCAAAAAGATTTAGGCCTGGTATATCTCCTGGAGACTTTGTTATTTTTTTGTTATTTTCTTTAAAATTTATTTTTGAAAAGTTTTGATTTGATTTTATGATTGATTTAGCATTAGAACAGTAAAAATCATTCTCATTTGTTGTGATTGTATTATGTTTGATAATGTTATTTTCATTATCAATTTTTGAATTCTTACTTAAATTGATGTTTGGCTTTATTGAGTCAAATATAGCGACAGCTATTTTTTTATTAGTTGCACTATCTAGAATGATTTCAGGTTTTTGTTCTGCAATTTCATTTTTTACTTCAGCATTATTTTTTTCAATTTTTAAATTTGCCTTATTATTTTTCTCTACAACTTTCAACTTATGGAATTTTTCTTGAAAAACACCTTTTGTGTATTTTCTGTGCAAAAAGTTAGATTGAGAGTAAGTGTTTAAATTTATCAAAGCAATTAATCCAAGTATTAATTTATATGGTTTCATAGTTTCTATTTAAAAAGGTTTATTATTTCATTTGATGTTAGTTTGTATGATTCTTCTTCATACATATTTTTTAAGGTGTCTATTACCAATACGGTAAATGAAATACAAACAAAAGCCATTGCAATTGTTAATGTGATTAAGATCATGTTTTTTAAAATTGATGTTTTCATGTTTTAATAATAATTTGATGACACAAAATTACATCGCTTCAAAAGGTCTATGAAACGGTTATTTGCAGAGGGTTAAGGTGTTTTTTGTAAAAAAAAGTAATCCTGTATTTTTTTAAATATTTTTTAGTTTTTTTTGCAATTACAATCAATTAAACTTGATTATTTGCGTTTTTTGCAAATAATAGTTGTATTTATTTTCATTTTTTGCATACTATTTGCAAATTGGTGGTGATTTATAAAATTGAAAAGGTTTTTAATACAATAATCTGTATCATTTTAGCTTGCTAAACCCTTTAAGATTCTATATATTTACGTTCCCGAATTTTGAAAATTATTATAAAGGATTGATTATTAGGTGTATACAAAAATATTTTTTAGGAGTACTATTAGTACTTTCGAATTTATGCGTATCTCAAACGCCTAATTGGAATTGGAGTAGTGGTTGGGCTGGTGCAGATACTGATTTAGGTAGAGGTGTGTATGTTGATTCTCTTGGTAATACATATCAAGTTGGTTCATTTTCTAGCGCCTCAATTAGTCTACCTACACTTGGCACTCTTAGTAATTCTGGCGCTGTTGGTACCAGTGATATTATGATTGCTAAATTTGATAAATTTGGCACACCACTTTGGCAAGTTAAAGCTGGTGGTAGTGGAGATGACATAGCGTATTGCGTAACTGCTGATAGAGATGGAAATGTATATGTTGGAGGTTCATCACATAGTTCAAGTTGTGTATTTTATGGCTCTACAAATGTTACATTAACGGCAGGTTCATCAACAGATATTTTTACAGCAAAGTTTAATTCTAGTGGTCAGGTTTTATGGGTGGAAACTGCTTCTGGTAGTGCAACAGATGAAGTATTGTCTATTACAGCAGATAAAGATTATATTTATGTTGCTGGTTATTTTTCTAACGTTCTTACATTCCCATCTTCTGGTTCTTTGAATTCTACTGGTGGAGAAGATATGTTTTTGGTAAAGTATGATTTGGATGGAAATATTATATGGACAAAGAAAGAAGGTGGAACAGGAAATGATAGATGTACAGGTATAACCAATAATAAAACTGATTTGTTTATCTCTGGTTATGCAACAAATGGTATAACTTATAATGGTAGTCCAACTATTACAAAAACAAGTGTTGGTATAGGTGGTCAAGATATTACATTTGCTAAGATAGATAAAGATGGTGACCCTGTTTGGGCTAAAATTGAGGGAAATAGCAGTAATTGTGCAGCAAATTCTATAACAGTATTAAAAGGTAAAGTTATTGTTGGTGGTTATTTCTTTGGGTCTATGATTTACAATTCTATAAGTTTAATAGTGCCTGGAACAGCTAATAATATGATATTTGCTGAGTATAATTTAGATGGAACATTTAATATTTTGAGGTTAACAGCTACTGCTGGAGATGAATTTGTACAATCTTTAACTTCCGATTCTAGATATTTTTATGTATCAGGAAAATATGCAAATAATACAGATTTTGGCGGAACTAGTAGTATTTCGAGTTCATCAAATAATATGTTTATTGCTTGTTATGATACATTGTTTAATCTTAAGTTTGTAAAATTGAGTACTGGTAGTTCTGTTAGTCAGGTACTCAGTTGTTCTGCAAATCAAAACGGAATGGTTTCAACCACTGGTACCTATAACGGTAGTTCTATACAATTTGCACCTTTAGCAACTCAAGCAAACTCTAATTTAGAAGATTTTTACGTAGCTAATTTTAATGCATGTTTCCCGATTTCAACAAATACAATTGCAAGTAGTCAAACTGTTTGTATAGGATCATCAGTTGCAAATTTGACTGGTAGTGTTCCAACAGGTGGAAATGATAGTTATACTTATTTATGGCAAAATAGTAGTGATGGAATAACATGGACTAATGCTGCTGGTACAAATACATTGGTAAATTATAATGTTCCTTCAATTACTTCTACCACTTATTTTAAGAGAATTGTATATTCCTGTAGTGAAGTAAGTTCTTCAAATCAAGTTACAATTACAATTGTTCCTAATCCAACAGTTTCTATTATTTCAAGTTCTTCTACTTTATGTTCTGGTTCCACTATTACATTAACTGCTAGTGGTGCAAGCTCATATACATGGACATCTGGCCCATCAACTTCCAGTTACACAATTAATACAGCTGGTGTTTATACTGTAACAGGTTCTAATAGCAATGGTTGTGTAGATTCTAAAACAATTAATATATCCTCTAGTCCAATACCTACAATTAATGCAATAGCTAATCCTACAGTAATTTGTATGGGAGGCACTTCAACCTTAACATCAAGTGGGGCTTCAACATACACATGGAGTTCTGGAGCAATTTCTTCAACAGTTTCAATAAATACAGCTGGAATTTATACTGTAACTGGTACAAATGCAAGTGGATGTAGTAGTACACAAACAGTTAGTTTATTTGTAAATGCAAATCCAACAGTAACAGCTGTTTCGAGTTCAACTGCAATATGTGCGGGCTCAACAGCAACTTTAGTAGCTGGTGGCGCAACAACTTACACTTGGTCTTCTGGTCCAACTACTTCAACCTATACAACTTCTTCTGCCGGAATTTATACCGTTACTGGTACAGATGGTAACAATTGTGCGGATACAAAAACAGTAAGTTTAGTTGTAAATGCTTTGCCAGTTGTAACTGCAGTATCAAGTTCATCGGCAATTTGTTCAGGTAAATCAGCAACATTAACTGCTAGTGGCACCTCAACGTATACGTGGACTAGTGGGCCAACAAATTCAACATACACCACATCCACTGCTGGAATTTACACTGTAACTGGAACAGATGGTAATTTTTGTGCAAATGCAAGTACAGTTAGTTTAGTTGTTAATGCTAGTCCTACTGTTTCTGTAAATAGTGGAACTATTTGTTCAGGTAATTCCTTTACAATATTGCCAACTGGGGCAAGCACTTATACGTATTCGAGTGGAACTAATATTGTTTCTCCTGCAACCTTAACTTCTTATAGTATAACTGGATCAAATGTTTTTGGCTGTATAAGCACAAATACTGCAATTAGTTCTGTTGACGTGATGGTATGTACACCTGCAGAAGCAATAAATTTTGATGGGATTGATGATCATATAATTATACCAAAACCAATTTCAACTGATTTTACAATTGAATACTGGATGAAAACAACACAAACCGGATCTGCTGCTGCGCAATGGTGGGGAGGAAATGGTATTGTTGATGCAGATTCTCCAATTGCTGGTTCTTCAGATTTTGGAACAAGTCTGACGGGTTCAAAATTGGCGTTTGGTATAGGTATACCTGATGTTACAATAAAATCAACCTCAAATGTAAATACTGGTAGTTGGATTCATATTGCTGTTACTTGGAAGCAAACTACTGGCGAAATGAAATTATATGTAAATGGAATATTAGAGAGTACAGGTATTTCAAATACAATGCCTAGAACTTTCCCTACCCGCATGACCGTTGGTTCTAGGCAGAATGCGGTTGGTTTTTATAATGGTTACATCGATGAATTAAGATTATGGACAAAAGTAAGAACTCAGTGTGAGATAAATACTTTTAAAAATTGCGAAATCCCAACAAATGATGTAGGTTTGGTTTCAAATTATCATTTTAATCAGGGGTATAACTCTGCCCCAAATTATTCTGTAAATAATTTGTTTGATGCTTCAGGTTCTGCTAATACTGGAACTTTAACAAATATGGCTTTGGCAGGACCAACTTCAAATTGGATTTCTCCAGGCTCAGTAGTTTCTGGATTTTCAACACCTTCAAATTATACACCTACAATAAGTACTATAGTTTCAAATTCAGTTGTGTGTTACGGAAATTCATCTACTTTAAGTGGCACTGGTGCTAGCACTTATAGCTGGACTAGTAGTGTTATAAATGGCGTTGCATTTACCCCAACTTTAACTAATACTTATACTGTTATTGGAACTTCAACGCAAGGATGTACTAATACTGCTATTGCAAGTGTTACAGTTAATAATACGCCTACTATTACTGCTAGTAACGGTACAATATGTGCGGGTTATTCATATACTATTTTGCCTACTGGAGCAATATCTTATACCTATTCTGGTGGAAGTAATATTGTATCCCCAATCGTTACTAGTGTTTATACAGTAACAGGAAACAACGCATTAGGTTGCACAAGTACAAAAACCGTTAGCTTAATTGTAAATTCTAATCCAACTATAACTGCTGTATCAAGTTCTAGCTCTATTTGTTCAGGCGCCACTGCAACATTAACGGCAGGTGGAGCAAGCACTTATACATGGACTTCTGGTCCAAGTACTTCAAGTTATTCGGTTACTACTGCTGGTATTTATACCGTAACAGGTACTGATTTAAATTCATGTACAAATACACAAACAGTTGGTTTAATTGTAAATTCTAATCCAACGGTAACTCCTGTTTCAAGCTCTAGCGCTATTTGTTCAGGTGCCACTGCAACATTAACAGCAGGCGGAGCAAGTACATATACTTGGACTTCTGGCCCAAGCACTTCAAGTTATTCTGTTACTACTGCAGGTGTTTATACCGTAACAGGTACCGATTTAAATTTATGTACAAATACACAAACCGTTAGTCTAGTTGTAAATTCTAATCCAACGGTAACAGCAGTTTCAAGCTCTAGCGCTATTTGTTCTGGACAAACAGCAACATTAACGGCAGGTGGAGCAAGTACTTATACTTGGACTTCTGGCTCAAGCACTTCAAGTTATTCGGTTACAATTGCTGGTATTTATACAGTTACAGGTACTGATTTAAATTCATGTACAAATACTCAGACTGTTAGCTTAATTGTAAATTCTAATCCAACAGTAACAGCAGTTTCAAGTTCTAGCGCTATTTGTTCAGGACAAACAGCAACCTTAACAGCAGGCGGAGCAAGTACTTATACTTGGACTTCTGGTCCTAGCACTTCAAGTTATTCAGTTAATACTGCAGGTGTTTATACTGTTACAGGTACTGATTTAAATTCATGTACAAATACACAAACAGTTGGTTTAATTGTAAATTCTAATCCAACTATAACTGCAGTTTCAAGTTCTAGCGCAATTTGTGCAGGAGAAACAGCAACCTTAACGGCAGGTGGAGCAAGCACTTATACATGGACTTCTGGCCCAAGCACTTCAAGTTATTCGGTAATTACTGCTGGTGTTTATACAGTAACTGGTACTGATTTAAATTTATGTATTAATACTCAAACTGTTGATTTAATTGTAAATTCTAATCCAACAATAACAGCAGTTTCAAGTTCTAGCGCAATTTGTGCAGGAGATACAGCAACATTAACAGCAGGTGGAGCAAGCACTTATACATGGACTTCTGGCCCAAGCACTTCAAGTTATT
>CALMMX010000095.1 GCA_937868545.1 uncultured Bacteroidota bacterium | reverse complement strand
TTTATTTTTGATGAATGCCACCGTTCGCAATTTGGTTTCACACACAGCAAAATAACTGAGTACTTTACAAATGCCCAATTATTTGGGTTTACGGGCACACCTATTTTTGCTGAGAACGCCAATAAAAATGAATTGGGTAAACGTACTACCAAAGATTTGTTTGGAGAATGTTTACACAAATATGTTATTACTGATGCCATCCGCGACCAAAACGTATTGAAGTTTGGTATTGAATACATTGGTAAGTACAAACAAAAGGGCAACACCTTTATTGATATTGAAGTAGAGGATATAGATAGAGCCGAAGTGATTAATGATGAAAAGCGATTAGAAAAAATAGCAGATTATATTTTACAATACCATAATCAGAAAACATTTAACAAGGCCTATTCTGCGTTATTTGCAGTAAATAGTATTGACACCTTAATTAAGTATTACGATATATTTAAACGGAAAAAGTTAGCTGGTGAACATGATTTGCGAATTGCTACAATCTTTACTTATGGTGCCAATGAAGAAGATAAAAATGCACAAGATTATCTACCAGAGGAAGAAGAGTGGAGTATGGCAGCAGAGCCTCAAGCAGAATATAAATCGAGCCACACCCGCGATAAATTAGAAGCTTATATTGGAGATTACAATCAAATGTACACTCAAAGTTTTACTACAAAAGACCCGAAATTATTCGAAAATTATTTCAAAGACATTTCTAAACGATTAAAAGACCGTGAAAAGAAAAGCTTTGATGATGAAAAAGATCGATTAGACATTGTCATTGTGGTAAACATGATGCTCACTGGTTTTGATGCTAAGAAATTAAATACACTTTACGTTGATAAAAATTTAAAGTACCATGGTTTAATACAAGCGTTTTCTCGCACCAACCGTATTTTAGGCGAACAAAAATCGCAAGGTAATATTTTATGTTTCCGTAATTTAAAGTTTGCAACGGATGAAGCCATAACCATGTTTTCGAACAAAGATGCCGTTGAAGAAATTATATTACCACCTTACGAAGACATTGCTGCAAAATTTAAAGCGGCTTTAAAAGCATTATTAACTATAGTACCAACATGGCAAAGTGTAGATGATTTGCAAAGCGAAGAAGAGGAGTTGGCCTTTGTGCAAGCTTTTAGAGCTTTGTTGCGAACTAAAAACGTATTAGCTTCATATACTGATTTTAGCTGGGATGAATTAGGCATTGATGAACAAACCTTTAAATATTACGAAACTAAATACCTTGATTTACGAGATAAAGTAAAACGAGATACGGCAAAACAAAAAACATCAATATTAGATGAAATAGATTTTGAAGTAGAATTAATACACCGTGATACTATTAATGTAGCCTATATTATTAAGCTTTTGGCTAAATTAAAGAATGCAACTACCAGCGAAGCCGTTAAACAAAAAAACGCCATTATGGATTACCTTAGTGGAGATATAGAATTACGAAGTAAACGCGAATTGATTGAGAAATTTATAGCAGAGCATTTACCAAAAATAAACAACGCCGATAACATACAAGATGAGTTTGAAAAATATTGGCAAGACCAAAAAGTATTAGCACTTAATAAACTTTGCCAAGAAGAATATTTGGATAAAGAACAGTTCAAATCCCTCATTGAAGCATATATTTATAGTGGCCAAGACCCAATACGTGAAGATGTTTTAAAATGCCTAGGCGATAGACCAAGCGTTTTAAAAGCTCGTGAAATAGGTGAACGCATCATTGCCAAAATGAAAGATTATGTAGAGGTGTTTGAAAAAGGTATGGTGGCTTAGAATTTATACAAACGATTAGGAAGTTGGTTGAATGACCCATTCAAAAATATCTAGGGCAATGAGTCTTTCCCTATGAGTATCAACTCCTTTTATGTTTGAGTGCGCTCTATTATCAATAAGTATTTCCCCCAAATTGTTAATTTCATAAAGAGGAGCATGATCGACATTGAGTTTTAGCTCGCAATTTCTTAATTCCCCAGCATTAAATTTAATAATGCCATTTTGCAAAGGGTTTCTTGCTCTATTTTGTGCTTCCTCAGCTGTTGAATACTTTTCCCAATCAGTTGAAAGTCCTTTGGACTCTCCACCACCTCGCTCTTTAAAAACAACGGGTGCAAGAGTACCTTCAATTATATTGTTCTTATGAACTCTACAAAATAAATTGTCCTCATCAAGTATTTCTTCAACTGGATACATTCTTTTACTTTTTATAACGAAGTAATAGTAATGTTACAGCTATTAATTGTGAATTTGAGCTGGTAAAATCTTGTAAGTTTAAAGTGTCTTTTATGGTAATTGATTTGCTTTTATAATCATCACCATAATAACCTCCAGTAAATCCTTCAATTGGAATATTAATTATAAATCTAATGTTTTCGTTTTTCCAAATCAAATCAATTGAACCGTCAGGTCCATGATACATTTTCGGAACAGGAAAACTAATTTCTGTAAATTTCAAAAACCATTTTCTTAATTTTTTCACAAAATCAACAGCATTAGCCCATGTTTCTTGTGCATATCCAATAGCTCCTTCATCATCCCAATCATCTTTATAAGAAAGCATATACTTAGACTTTTCAATCTCAACTTCTAATTCATCTTGTTCATAAGCCCCATTATGTTCAACCAAAACACCTTTTACTAAAGAAGGTTCGTTTTCAGTCATATATTCCAATACCCATGTTTTCGGATTCAAATAAGATTTACCTATTTGATTAGCATGATTCTGAAAAATAGCCCGTGGTATATTACCACTATGTAATGCTGCTATTTCAGAAATTCCTTTTAGTTTGGTAGAATTTATTTCTGTGTATAAATTCGCATTAAAAAGTAAAAACGAAGCCAAATTATAATCTTCATTCAAATCAGGCCTTATAAATCCAGAGCCTTTATGTGAATCTGCACAATTATAATCGGAGTCTTTTGTCCTGTAATTATATCTATTTCTTGTTATAGCCATATTATTTCAAATCAATAACTTTACTTGAATGAGCAAATCCAGTTCTAAGTTTTAGTTCTTTATTTTCAGCACGTAAAATAAGATCTTTTAATACGCTTAAATCATTTGCATCAAGTGCAAAATAAATGTATTTGATTTGATCATCTTCTTCGTATTGTATTTTAAGATTATGTGTTATTAAAGTCGCTTTCAATTCTTCATTCTCTTCATCAACACCAAATACAGGTCTTACGTCAGTTATTATTCTTGTATCTAATAAAATATTCTGTCTATCAGTTGCTAAAATAGTAGCTTTAATAGTTAAATTAATTGATTCTTTTATTGACAATAAATCAATGAAATAACTTTGGAGATTATCGCTTACATTAAATTTATCAATAGTTAAAGCTTCTATTAAACCTTTAACTAATTCCGTATTAGCTATTTCTTTTTCAGCTTTCAATTCAAATACTGAATAAATAGCTTTACAAACTTCTCTTAAAGTATCAGGGTCAATATTTATTTTATCTGCTAAATAAATTGCCAAGTCACTATATTTATATCCAACAGGTGCATCTTTGATTAAATTATAAAATTCAACTTTAATGCTATCTGCTAAATTAATATAGTCTTCAAAACCTTTTCTATATGTTGCAGGAATTTTAAATTTTGCCATAATTTTCTTATCTAATTGATGCCTTAAATTAGTAGTTATAATATAGCCAATTTAACATTTTATCAATAATAAAAGTAACTAATAAAAATCTCGCTATAAACAATAACATGTTAAATTAACTAAATTTTCATCAAATATAAAAATCAAATATTTTAGACACTTAAATATTCTGCTCCAATGCTCCCAAAATCCTGCTAGATGAAGCGCTAAAGTTAAAACATTTATCGTTCACTATCTATAGCAGGCTTATTAAATTGGCTTTTATTAATACTCATTTTAAATTCGTTAGAAAGTAAAGAGTCCTTGCCATTAAAAACTTTTAAGCGGCAGGTAGTGAAAAAATCGCCACTGCATTTAATGCCTCTTGTAAAGGCAAAGTAGTGTGGTGGCAACTCTAAACTATAATAACTATTGCCACACCAGCTATGGCTCCAGTATTCTAAAGCCTTCCATTTTTTATGTTCGTCTTGTGCTTCTATA
>CALMMX010000094.1 GCA_937868545.1 uncultured Bacteroidota bacterium | reverse complement strand
AGTTCCACCAGATATAATTATGTAAATACTACCATTTGTTTTATTAGGACAAGAAGGAGTAATACTTGAAGATGATACAACTAAAGAACTTGTAGTTTCAGAAATTGCAATAGTTTGCGTGGCATTGCAACCAAACGCATCTGTTAAATTTAAGGTATAATTACCAACTGGCAAATTAGTAATACTATTAGTAGTAGCGCCATTGCTCCACACATAATTGAAAGCCGGTATACCACCAGTAGCTATAATTGTAACAGAACCTGTTGTATTTCCTGCACATAAAATATTTTGAAAAGAAGTAGTGGTTAATGTAATACTACTTACAGTTATTGGCACAATTAAATTGTTTGTTCCTGAACTAACACACCCTAATGCACTAGTTCCTGTAACATTGTAACTATTAGTACTTGTAGGACTGATAGTAAAACTTGTACCAGTTAAACTTCCTGGTAATAATGTATAGGTAGTTGCACCAGCAGGAGTAATAGTAACAGAACTTCCAGCACAAATAGATTGATTAGAGATGGCTGTAGCAGTAATTGTTGGCGCTGTATCAACAACCACCGTAGACGTAATAATAGTACTCAAACAACCTAAAGGACTTGAACCTGTAATTGAATAATTTGTAGTTGTAGTTGGTGATACTGTAAAACTTGAACTAGAGACTATTCCGCCTGGCGATAAAGTATAAGAACTTGCTCCAGTTGGTGATATGGTTACTGAAGCCCCAGAACAAATTGTACTTGAACTAGCAGAACTTAATGAAACAGTTGGAGTTGTAGAAACTACAATAGATGCAGTTGCACTGCTTGCTGCATTACTTGTACAACCACCTGAATTTGTACCACTTATTGTGTAGGTGGTAGTTATTGTTGGGCTTACTGTAAAACTTGTTGTGGTTGTAAAACTACCTGGCATAATCGTATAAGTAAGCGCTCCTGTAGGAGTTATAACGCTTATATTTCCCGAACAAATTGATGAATTACTAACACTAGCAATAAAAATTGGAATGGTCATAACTGTAGTATCAATTAAGGTCCATGAACGGTGAAAATCTGTTGGAGTAACAATTGCACCACTCACCACATTTGTTGCCGGATTGCTTAATCCATATAATTTGGGGGGAGTTTCCCAAGTTCCTAATGTTGCATTAAAACGCTCTGCTTTGAGCATAGATTCTGTAATGGTATTAGTAATTCCAATTTCATTTGCAGCATCATCGTAACCAAACGTAATATTAGGTGTAGGTTTAGTTGTGTAGCTTAATGCATCAATTATCCAAAAACGATCTGTAGCATATAACGCATTATTTGTAGAACAAGAAGAATTCATATTTGTAACATCACTTGGATAAGCAGTATTAGCATCTGTTGCAGTTTCGTATGTAGAAAAAGCTACAAACCCTGTGGTACCAGTACCTGCTGCCGTAATATTTAAGGATAGTGGAATTTTTACATGACTAAAGGTTGTGAAGGGTACATTATAGCTCCCCGTATTTGTACCAATATTCCATTTTACACGATTGTTTTCTCCCTCTGAAATAATATTACCACCTACTATAACGTTTATGGCATTAGTATTAGTATTATCAATAACTACATTGGCACTATTTGTAATCACAATGTAAGGATTGTTATTTAATTGAACGCGCATTTGTGCTATAGCCGTATTGGAAATGCCAATAAGGATAAGCAAAACAACACCCAAAATATTTTTAAAATATATCATAAATAAACAGTTTAAATTTTATATATACTATTTATTCCCTGTTGCCAAAACTTCCAAAGGCTTGCGCATATCTAACAAACTATTTAATTTAGCTTCTAGTTCATTTATTTTACTAGCTGAAGCTTTTAATTCCGTATTTTCTGCCTTTAATGTATTAACCTCAGAATTTAATTCTTGAATAGCTTTAGTTAAAACTGGAATTAAAGAAATATAATCTACAGATAATATTTTATCTGCATCTTTACCTTCACTTACCAATTGAGGTAACACTTTTTGAATTTCTTGTGCAATGAATCCAATTTCTTGTTTATTGTAATTTGTACTAGCAATACTTTCCTTTTTTAAATACTCTACAGGTCTTATTTGCATTACTGTATTTAATGCATTAGTATAATTTGTAACATTCTTTTTTAAACGACTATCAGAAGTAAGCACAACACCACCAGCCCTAACATTAGTGGAAGAGTTAATGTCGCCAATTACATCGAGCTTATATGCAGGAAGAGTAGTACCAATACCAACCTCGCCAGTTTTGGTAAAAGCAACTTTATTAACACCTGTATTTTGAAATAATAATGTTCCTAAATCACCAGTATTATTGTCATTTAAAATACGCCAAAGATTACCACTATTTGCGGTGCCATATAAGTCTAACCAAGTATCACCAAATCCATAATTCTCAGTAGCATTTTTAAATATAGCTGATGTATTTGTATTTTGAGGAGCTGCCGCAACTTCTACTGCAAATCTAGCTTTAGGGTTAGTTAAACTAATCCCTATTCCAACATTTCCAGTATCAGCAACCCAAACTCTTCCTTTAGATCCTGTCCAAATTGCGAGACCATTAGCATAACTAAAAATAGCAGGTTGTGCTGTTGTTCCTATATCACTAAAAGCAATACCAGCATTAGTTGTATTAGATTTAAATCTACCTACAACTGTATTAGAGCCTCCTGTAGCATCATACACATCTAATTTAAAACCTGGAGAAGTATAATTTGGGCCAATACCAACATTACCATTTCCTTTAATTGTAACATTTGAAACTATAGACCCAGTTTTAGATGTTAAAAACTCTAAATCTGTATCCTCAGCACCAACAGTATGGTTATTATATTTAGCTGTTATAATTGCATTTGCCTGCCCTGTGCTATTTTGCCCAAACCAAAGCGGTACAAAATTACCATTAGTAAGATTGCTATTCATTAAAATTAAAGCATAATTGCTAGTTGAACCTAAATCTGGAGAACTCATTTGAATTGCACCTCCATTTTTCGATTGTGATACAGAATGAAACGTAACATTTGGATTTGCTGTTCCAATACCAACATTAACAGTGTTTGTTCCTGTACCTCCTAAAATTAATGCATTGCTTTGACCTACTTTAGCATCATAACCTACAGCTGTTGCATTAGTAAAAGTACCTGTGGTAGCATCTGCACTTGCTCCTAAAAATGTATTATTATTACCTGTAGTAATTGTTTGCCCCGCAATTTTCCCTATACCAACATTATATGTTCCACTTGTGTTATTATATAATGCCCTATCACCTAATGCAGTATTATTAAATGCAATATTATTATATAAAGCTTCTGATCCAATTGCAGTATTATTAGAAGTATTAGTATTAAGATATAATGCTCTATCTCCATATGCTGAATTTCCAGTTCCAGTAGTATTAGAATATAATGCTTGATAACCACTTGCTACATTTAAACTACCAGTTGTATTAGATAATAAAGCTCTATCACCAAATGCAACATTATTAGAGCCACTAGTATTATTTCGTAAGGCATTATATCCAAATGCATTATTTGCTGACGCCGTATTAACAAATAAAGCTTCATAACCAACAGCATTATTATTATTTCCAGCAATATTATCTCTTAATGCATAACTACCAACTGCCACATTATTATTACCACTTGCATTATTTAATAAAGCTGCATGCCCATTAACTGTATTTTCGCTTCCAGTATTTACACCCACACTCATAGCATCGGCACCAGTTACTGTGTTATAACTACCGGTAGTATTATTATACAATGCACTTGAACCTATTGTAACATTTAAAGAACCCGTAGTATTTGAATATAATGATAAATAACCAGAACTTGTATTATATGCACCCGTATTATTGGTATAACCAGAACGTTGGCCTAAAAACGTATTCCCAAAACCAGTGGTATTAAAACGTCCTGAACGTTCACCAAAAAAGGTATTATAATCTCCTGAACTTAAATACCCCGAAAAATAACCAACAATAGTATTATTTGAACCCGTTGAATTAGTATAGCCAGCATAACCACCTATATTAGTATTTGCAATACCTGTTGTGTTTGAATAACCTGCATTTGAACCAAAAAATGAATTATATGTTCCTGTTGTATTTAATCTACCAGCTGATTCTCCAACGGCAGTATTTAATGAACCCGTTGTATTAGAATACAAAGCTTCACTACCAATTGCTGTATTATTTGACCCTGAAATATTATTATATGCCGCAAAAGAACCAATACTTACATCTTTACTACCATTTAAATTTGTCCAAAATGACTTGTGACCTATTGAAATATTATCACTTCCAATGGTGTTAGAATAACTTGAATAAGAACCCAAAGAAATGTTTGCGCTACCAGTAGTATTAGAAAAAAGTGCATCAGAACCTACAGCTATATTATTTGACCCAGAAATATTATTATATAACGCAGCATAGCCATTCGCAACATTCTCAAAACCGATTGTATTTTTAAATAATGACTGATATCCTATAGCATTATTTAAGTTACCAGATATATTAGCTGACAATGCATGAGTTCCTAACGCTGTATTGTAATTTCCAATTGTATTATTATTTAATGCATACATACCTAATGCAGTATTAAATCTACCAATAGTGTTAGATTCCATTGAACTAACTCCTACACTTGTATTATTATAACCACTTGTATTTGATTTTAGAACATCTTTACCAATAGCTACATTAAATGAACCAGTAGATGCTGGATTTAATGCATTAACACCAAAAGAAGTGTTACCATCTGTATTATTTAATAAGCCAGCTTGTATATTATTTCGTTTAAAAACTAAATCTTGGTTATCAGTTGTACCTAAAAAATTAGTACCTGCAGTAGTTCCTGCATTCCCTAAAATAGCCCAATCGTTACTATTTGGTCCTGTAAAAGCAACCCAAATTGCGCCGTCCCAATAATAATAACCTGGCACTACACTTAATGAACCTGTACCCGCAGTTGCAGTATTATAAACTAATAAACTTGTAGGTAATGGACCTGGTATAGTCACCACATCTAACCTGTTTGTTAACGGTACATTTGGAGGATAGAACCCTTTTGCCAAACCTGTTGTAGTAAAGGTGTTTCCTGTATTTAAATCTAAAATACTTGTATTATGTGGTGCAGCACCTGTTGTATTTATACCAACATTTTGAGCTACTAATTGATAGCCAACTGCATTAAATCCAAAATAATTACTAAGTAATATAGTAATAAAATTAAAAAAGAAAAATGATGTTAAAAGGATAATTGTTTTTTTCATAAATATATATTTATTATTGTTGTTTTAAAAAGCATAATAATTTGTTCATTGCTTAAGCACGCTATGTACTAACTATAGCAATACAAATCAAACCTCATTTTTTTAATACAGTTTATTACTTAACTATAATAAACTTTGAACAAGAATAAATAATATTTTTTTTAGAAATAAAATGACTTATCTAAACATAAGTTTTATTTATCTAAACCAATTTACAATTAATTTAAATATTAGATAGTTAACTTTATTGACTATAACAACAATCAATTTAAGCAAATCACTAACTGTAAATTATCCAACATTCTTTTTTTTTTGTACTATTGCCAACAATTTATTCTAATGAAGCAATTTATTTTATACTTACTATTTGTTATTCAACCAATTAATGGTTCTTCACAGTCAATTAAAATTGAGGAACAAACACTAAAACTTAAGAACGACAAAGAGGATACAGTAAAAGCCAATGATTTAATAAGCTTAGGAGAATCTTATGCAATAATAGCCGATTACACAAATAGTTTAAATAATTTTAATAAAGCACTAATTCTTTCTAAACAACTAAATTACAAACGTGGCATTTGTAATGCTTATAACGGAAATGGAATTATTTACGACATGCAAGGTAATTACCAATTAGCATTAAAAAACTATTACTTATGCCTTAGTACAGCAGAGTTAAACAACAATAAACTTAGTATGGCTCATGTTATTGGAAATATAGCAACGGTATTTTCTAAACAAAAACTATTTAAAAAAGCATTAACACATTATTACTTATCACTGCAAATCTATAAATCACTAAATAATGAGAAAGGTATAGCTAATACTTACAATAATATTGGCTATGTAAATACTGCAACTGGAAAAAATATAGAAGCAATAAAAAACATACAATTAGCTTTAATTACTTTTCAAAAAACAGGGAATAAATATGGCGAGGCCTCCTCTTTAGCTTCATTAGCTTCAATAGAAACAAAACTTAATCATTTAAACGAGGCGCTCGACTTTAATTTAAAAGCAATAAAGCTTTATGAAGCCGATTCAAATAAATATGGTATTTCAGTTTCTTATAATTATTTGGGGCAAATTTACACCAAACAAAACAGAATTGTTGAAGCAAATCAGGCATTACATAAATCCTTACAAATAGCAAAAAACATAAATGATTTTAATTTATTAGCAGATAATTATTTGTTTCAATCAAAGCTTGATAGTGTAGAGAAAAATTACAGCAATGCATTTGAAAATTATAAAAAACACGAAAGTTATTGCGACAGCATTAATAATATAGAGGATCTTCAAAAGAGCATGCAAACATCTTTACAATATGAATTTGATAAAAAACAAATCATCCAAAATTTTGAACTAAAACAACAACAAAATAATTTAGTAAAAAAAAGAAATGAATACATATTAATTAGTTTTGCTATTGTGTTGTGCAGTTTAATAATTTTTGGTTTAATTTATTTTAGACAAAAACAAAAAGAATTAAAACTCAAAAACCAATTAATTGAAAATGAATTTGAAATGCTTCGATTAAAAATTAATCCACATTTCATATTTAATAGTATGAATTCCATAAATGGCCTCATAATAAGTAAAGAAAACATAGAAGCCGAGAAATACTTGATTAAATTTTCAAAAATATTACGAGCAGTATTAAATCAAACAGATAATAAATTAATTACACTTGAAGAAGAGCTAAATTCATTAACAGATTACATTGAACTTGAAAAGCTGAGATTTAATGATCATTTTGATTATCAAATAAACCTAAATGAAAACATAACTAAATCAACTAAAATACTACCACTTATTTTACAACCTTTTGTTGAAAATGCCATATTACATGGTTTAAAACATAAAATGGAAAAAGGAAATTTAAATATTACCATTAACCAAAAAAATGAATTATTAATAATAGAAATTAGTGATGATGGCGTTGGCCGCATAAAATCAAATGAAATAAATTCTCGGAAAACATATCAAAAAAATTCAGTTGGAATTTCAATTACAACCAAACGAATTAATAACTTAAAATCAATTAATAAAAATGTTGGTGTTACATTTACTGATTTATACGATACAAATAAATCAGCTACTGGCACACTGGTTACTTTATATATTCCATCTAATTTATAATAGCACAAATGAAAATTTGAAAAATGATTATATATTTATAATTTAAATTAATGATAAAAGCTGTAGTTATAGATGATGAACATTTAAGTAGAAAAACTATTATAAATTTAGTTGAAGATCTTAAATACGATGTAACACTTATTGGTGAGGCTAACAATGTTGAAAATGGCATTAAATTAATACATGAGTTAAATCCCGATTTAGTTTTTTTAGATATTGAAATGCCTGATGGAACTGGTTTTGATTTATTGAAAAAAATTCAAAATATAAATTTTCATATAATTTTTACAACTGCCTTTGATAATTATGCAATAGAAGCATTTCAATTTTCGGCAGTTAATTATTTATTGAAACCAATTGCTAGAGAGAGTTTTTACAAGGCTATTAATCAAACAAAAGAGCGCTTATTAATTACTGAAAGTGTAAAAAAAATGCAAGCAACCACACTTATTGATAATTATGAAAATAAAAAAAATAATTTACAAAAAGTTGTTTTACCTGATAAAGACGGTTACCTTATTAAACCTATTAATGAAATAATTAGATTAGAGGGGCAGGGTAATTATACTAAAATTATTTTCACAGATTCTACTCATTTTTTATCGAGTTATTCTATCTCTCATTTTAGTGATTTTTTAGAGAAACGAGGCTTTTTTAGAATTTTTAAATCTCATTTAATAAATCTTGATTATGTTGTTAGGTATTCGAACCAAGATGGCGGCAAGGTAATAATGAATGATGGCGCAGAACTAAGGATTTCTCCAACAAAAAAAGAACAATTCAAAAATATTTTTTCATAAGAATTAGTATTGCATAAAAAAAGCCGTCTTTATGAGACAGCTTCTTTTAAAACATTTTCCTTAAAAATTATTCAGCTAAAACAATTACTTTGTTTTTAAAAACCTCAACCACACCACCTTTTACAGCAAACGATTGAGCTGAATTATTTTCATCAACAACCTCTATTGTACCTTTTTTTAAAGTAGCAATCATAGCTGAGTGATTATTTAAAACTCCAAAAGAACCTTCTGAACCAGGAAATACAGCTGATTTTACTTGTCCTTCGAATAATTTTTTATCTGGTGTTATAATTTCTAAATTCATATTAAAAGATTTGAGAAAAAAGAGATGAGATTATGAGAAAATATTAAAGTCTCACAATCTCATATCTAATATCTAATTATGCGTCTGCTAAAATTTTCTTACCTTTTTCAATTGCTTCTTCAATAGAACCAACTAAGTTGAAAGCCGCTTCAGGATATTCATCCACTTTACCATCTAAAATCATATTAAATCCTTTGATAGTTTCTTCAATTGGAACTAATACACCTTTTAAACCTGTAAATTGCTCTGCAACGTGGAAAGGTTGAGATAAGAAACGTTGTACACGACGTGCGCGGTGTACTACTAATTTATCTTCCTCACTTAACTCGTCCATACCTAAAATTGCAATAATATCTTGTAATTCTTTGTAACGTTGTAAAGTTAATTTAACTCGTTGTGCACAGTTATAATGAGCATCACCTAAAATAGAAGGAGATAAGATACGAGAAGTAGAATCTAATGGATCTACCGCTGGATAAATACCTAACTCAGCAATTTTACGACTTAATACTGTTGTAGCATCTAAGTGAGCAAATGTTGTAGCTGGAGCCGGATCCGTTAAATCATCTGCAGGTACATATACCGCTTGTACAGAAGTAATTGAACCTTTTTTAGTTGAAGTAATACGCTCTTGCATAGCACCCATTTCTGAAGCTAATGTTGGTTGGTAACCTACCGCAGAAGGCATACGACCTAATAAGGCAGATACCTCAGCACCAGCTTGAGTAAAACGGAAGATATTATCAACGAAGAATAAGATATCACGACCTGGACCAGTTCCATCTCCATCACGGAAATATTCTGCCATTGTTAAACCAGATAAGGCAACACGAGCACGAGCTCCAGGAGGCTCATTCATTTGCCCGAAAACCAATGTAGCTTTTGATTCTTCTAAAGCTTTTGTATCTACTTTAGATAAATCCCAACCACCTTTTTCCATGTCATGCTTAAAAGCATCACCATATTTAATAACGTCTGATTCGATGAACTCACGTAATAAGTCATTCCCCTCACGAGTACGCTCACCTACACCAGCAAATACTGATAAACCTGAATATGCTTTGGCTATATTATTTACCAATTCCATAATTAATACTGTTTTACCAACACCAGCACCACCAAATAAACCAATTTTACCACCTTTTGCATATGGCTCAATTAAGTCGATTACTTTAATACCTGTAAATAAAACTTCTGATGAAGTAGATAACTCTTCAAATTTTGGAGCTGGACGGTGAATAGAAACACCACCATCTTTACTAACTGTATTAATACCATCAATAGCTTCTCCAACAACATTAAATAGACGACCTTTAACTTTGTCGCCAGTTGGCATTTGAATTGGAGCACCTGTTGTATGAACATCCATACCACGGAATAAACCGTCAGTACTATCCATTGCAACTGTACGAACCATATTTTCGCCAATGTGTTTTTGTACCTCTAAAATGATTTTAGAATCGCCAGAACGAACGATTTCTAATGCATCTAAGATGCTAGGTAGTTTCCCACCAGCTAAATCAAAACTAACGTCCACTACAGGACCAATAACTTGAGCAATTTTACCAACTTGGTTAGACATGTTATATTGTATTTTTTAAATTCGGGGGCAAATTTAGGGTTTTAAGTTAAATTATACAACCAAAAATCAGATTTTTAAACAGATTTATCCACAATTAATTTTTCCTTTTCAACAATTGCAGAATTACTTCGGGAGGCCTTGCTATAACAGCCTTGTAGCCGTCAATAACTATTGGTCTTTCTATTAAAATGGGGTATTCTGTCAAAATTTGAATCCATTCGGTGTTTGTAAATGTCTTATTTTTAAATTTTTCGATAAAAATCGGCTCTTTTTTCCTCACAATATCAATTGCATTTAAGCCCAATTTATCTAAAATAGTTTTTATCTCTTTTTTTGAAGGGGTATTTTTTAAATAATCAATTACTTCTATTTCACAATTTTCTTCTTGCAAAATTTGTAATGCACACCTACTTTTTGAACAACGGTTGTTATGTAAAATGGTTACCTTTTTCATTATTAATTCTTTCAAATTTAAATTTTACTATTTTATGTATTTAATTTCTAATTGTTAGGATTACAAATCTTAAAAAATAATACTGTAAAGATAGGTAAATGGCAATCATATTACAATTTTCTTTCCTTTAAATTTTAAGCCAACTCTAGTATATTAAGGTGTTTATGGGCTTTTTCACTGTCTTTATTTAACACCACCGTATCATTAACTAATGACACAAATAAATTATGTGTTAGTATATATTCTTGATTTTTTATAATCTGTTGCAAATTAATTGTTCCTATTACATAATTATAATCTGGTCCATTATATTGTTCTGAAACCTCTTTAAAATCAAACAATTTAATATCTTTCTCATTATTATATCTTAAATAAATTTGCACATATACATTATTTGTAAAATGAGGCGCTTGTTTTTGTAAGTGCTTTTTAAACTCATACTTATACCCATGAGATAATGCTGAAATATCTGATAAAACTGCTGCTCCAGTTGGATAACTCCCTGCACCTCTACCCTGTAAAAACTGCTCACCAGAAAATTTACCTTCTACTATTACGCCATTAAATTCATTATCCACATTAAACAAATGATTTGTTGATTTAATAAATCGTGGTAATACAAATACACTTACCAAATTGTTTTCTAATCGCTGAATGATGGGCGTTAATTTAATTTTATATTTTTTTTCAGACGCGTATTTTATATCTTGGTTTTGCAAAGTGGTAATTCCAATATTTAATACATCATTGGCTTTTATGATTAAACCAAATGCATGCAAAGCAACAATTACCGATTTATACTTAGCATCATATCCTTCTACATCACTTGTAGGATTACTTTCTGCAAAGCCCTTTTCTTGAGCTTGTTTTAAAGCATTTTCATAAGATAAATTTTCAGCAATTGTTTTAGTTAATATATAATTTGTTGTTCCATTAAAAATACCTGATACTTTTTCAAGTTCTTCATTATCAAAATACTCTTCTAATGTTCTAATAATTGGAATACTTCCACAAACTGATCCTTCATATAATAAAGAAACATTATTTTGTTTTTGCAAAAACACTAATTCATCTAAATGGGTGGCCAATAATTTTTTATTTGCTGTAACCACATGTTTCCCTCTTTTTAACGCTTCCTTAACAATAAAGTAAGCATCTTCCGAATTATCTATTAATTCAACTATTACATCAATATCTGGATTATTCAAAATATCCCATTTATCGTAGGTAATTAAATCTTGAGGAATATTCCTTTCCTTAAACTTATTCTTTAAACCAATTTTTACTATATCTGCTTTAAAGCCAGTGCTGTTTTTTAAAACGTGGTACAATCCCTGCCCTACACAGCCAAAGCCAAATAATCCAATTTTTAATGTTTTACTCATAATTTAAAATGCTAATACTTTTTGTTTACTATTTTTTGATTGATAAAATTTTTTAATGTGGTTGGTAATCTGCTCTGTTTCTAATAAAAATCCATCATGTCCATAAAATGAATCAATTTCTACAAACTCAGATTGTTTAATGTATTTTGCTAATAATTTTTGTTCTTGTGGCGGAAATAAAATATCTGATTTAATTCCTATTACTAAAGTTGGTATATTAATATCTAATAAAGCTGTTTCAATACTATAACATCTGTTTCGAGCTATGTTATGACTGTCCATAGCTTGCAATAATCTAACATATGAATAAGCATTAAATCGTTCCATTAATTTTTGGCCTTGGTAATTTTGATAAGATGATGCTTTGTAATTATCTATTTTAAGATGTGTTTCATCATTTTGAGTTTGAGCATAGGTATTGTAATTTCTATAACTTAAAAGCGCAATACTTCTTGCAGCAACAAGTCCTTTTTTTCCACCATCCATGCAATTACTATTGTAGGTTCTATCCGCTTTAATAGCCAAGCGCTGAGATTCGTTAAATGCAATTCCCCATGGAGAATGTTGTGCATTCGTAGCAATTAAAATAAGGTTTTCGGTTACTAAATTATTTAATAATACCCATTCTTGAGCTATTTGTCCACCTTGTGAACCTCCAATAAGAGTGTGTATTTTCTTTATTTTTAAATGCTGACGTAATAATTCCAATGATGCTGCCATGTCCTTAATAGTAATTTGAGGGAAGTAATTAAACCAAGGTTCATTTACGTCATCATTAATACTCAATGGACCAGTTGAACCATAACAAGAGCCCAAATTATTAGCACATATAATAAAATAATCTTCAGGATTAAAAAAATCGTCTTTCCCAAATAAACCAGGCCACCAATCAAACACATTACTATTTGCAGTTAATGCATGGCACACCCAAATTACATTTGAAGCATCGCTATTTAGCTTTCCATAAGTAGTATAGGCTATCTCTAATTTTGAAAATGATTGTCCACTTTCTAATTGAAATTTTTTAGTGTAAGTAAATAGTTGCATAAGGTTGGTTTATATGAAAAAGACGATTGACTAATTAATTAATTTAATAGAAGCTCTAACTCTGCGTTACTTATTTTTTCTAATTTCTCGAAAGCAGAAATTAAATCTTGCTTAATATCATCTATATGTTCAATACCAACAGATAATCTTAATAAGCCAGGTTCTACTCCAGCTAAAACTTGTGCTTCTGCGCTCAATTGCTCATGAGTAGTAGATGCTGGTTGAATAATTAACGTTTTTGCATCACCTACATTTGCCAAATGACTTATTAAACTTAAATTATTTACAAAAAAATCAGCAGCAACTTTCCCTTTTTTAAGTTTAAATGATAGCACCCCACCAAATCCATTTTTTAAATATTTTTTTGCGAGAGTATTATATTTTGAAGATTCTAATCCAGGATAATTAACATACTCAACCTCTGGACGCTCTTGTAACCATTTAGCTAATGCCAAAGCATTATCAACATGTCGTTGTACTCTTAATGATAATGTTTCTAAACCTTGAATTAATAAGAAAGAACTTAGAGGAGCTAACGATGCTCCAAAATCTCTTAAGCCCTCTACTCTAGCTCTAATAATAAATGCAATATTTGGCAATCCTAGTGGGTTATCAATTCCAAAAACCTCAGCAAATTTTAAACAGTGGTATCCTTCAGAAGGTTCAGTAAATTGTGGAAATTTACCATTAGCCCAATTATAATTTCCACCATCAATTATTACTCCACCTACGGTAGTGCCATGCCCTCCTATCCATTTAGTTGCCGATGAAACAACAATATTAGCACCATGTTCAATTGGTCTAAATAAATAACCAGCTGCTCCAAATGTATTATCAACTACTAATGGTAAATCATACTTCTTAGCCAAAGCAGCTATTTTTTCAAAATCAGGAACATTAAAACTAGGGTTACCAATCGTTTCCAAATAAATTGCTTTTGTGTTTTCATCAATTAATTTTTCAAACTCAAAAGCCTCATCACCTTTAGCAAAGCGAGCTTCAATACCTAATCGTTTAAAAGCTACTTTAAATTGATTGTATGTGCCACCATAAATAAAAGATGTACTAACAAAATTATCACCTGCTTGCAAAATATTATTTAATGCTAAAAATTGAGCGGCTTGTCCACTTGATACTGCCAAAGCAGCTACACCACCTTCTAATGCAGCAATACGTTTTTCAAACACATCGCTAGTTGGATTCATAATGCGAGTGTAAATATTCCCAAACTCTTTTAAGCCAAATAAGTTTGCTGCATGTTTACTGTTTTTAAAAACGTAAGAGGTTGTTTGATAAATAGGCACTGCTCTTGATCCTGTTACTGAATCTACTTCTTGACCAGCGTGTAATTGTAATGTTTCAAATTTAAATTGTGTTGTGCTCATAGTATTTGTTTTTTTAAAGTTTAAATTGTTTTATTGTTATGCTAATATCCACTGCGCAATGGCATATAGCGTTAGTTACTAAATAATGTTTCAGAAAAAATTAACTGCTTATTTTCAATTGATGATAAAATATTTACATCTTGAACTAAACGATTTGAATGTTTCATTTCGATGCTTGGATACAATACACCGCCTCTTTGTGCAATGCCATAACTAGCTTGTACTTTTATAAATTTTTGAAAGTGTGTGTTTTTTATTGTTGTATAATTTGAATTCATAATAAGTGTTTTTTAAAATTATTAATTAACGATGCAAGAATTTAAAGCATCAGAATTTCTTAGCAAGAACTTGCTAAAATTATTTCATTACAGTAAAATGAAAATTAATTTAGCACATGCAACAAAGGCACATGCAACACATTATGAAGTTTTGAGAAAATAAAATTACTCCAGCAGATTGGTTTTGTTTTTTGTTTTTTGATTTTGTGTGTTCCATTTTTTATTTTTTTTAATTTTTTTTTCTCTGCTTTTCATCAGAGTAGGAATTGGCACCTGTTTTCCAATCTCTACGTATCGAGACTTTTAGTTGGTTGCCAGCGGGTCATAGAGCCTATTCTCTCGCCACTTCTTAATAAATTAATACACACATGGTGGGTAGTAATTCGAGGACAAATTTAAAACATAATTTTCATTAGTTCCAAATTTATTTTAAACTATTTTTAATATAGCCTATTTTACTGATGTTTTGAAGGGTAATTTTATAAAAAAAACAAAATTATTGTTTGGGCAATAACAAAGAACTATCACCATAACTTAAAAAACGAAAATTATTTTTAAGTGCATAGTTGTAAATTTCTTTCCAACTATCGCCAATAATGGCGCTTATAAGCAATAATAGCGTACTCTTTGGTTGATGAAAATTAGTTATGATACCTTTTGCAATTTTTAATTTATAAGGAGGTGCAATTAAAATTTGAGTTTTACAAATAAGCGTTTTGTAATCATTTTGATGAATCCATTGCAAAAGTGCCCCAATGCAAATATCAGCAGGCATAATTTTATCAGCTAAATGATAAGCATCCCACTGATGAATTTCTAATTCTTTTAAGCTAGCAGTTGGATTTAAATACGCTTTTAGTCCCATCCAATAAAGGGTTTCAACAGTTCTTAAAGATGTTGTACCAACTGGAATAATATTATTTTGAGTATTATTATAAATATGTTTTATAGTTTCAACACTAACATCAATCCACTCGGCATGCATAACATGATCCCCAATTTTTTCGGACTTAACAGGCATAAAAGTTCCTGCACCTACATGCAAAGTAACTTCTAATGTTGAAATATGCTTTTGATGCAATTCATTAACAATAGCATCAGTAAAATGCAAACCAGCTGTTGGTGCAGCAACAGAACCTTTGTGCTGAGCATAAACTGTTTGGTATCGTGTTGTATCCAACTCTGTTGTTTCCCTTTTAAAATAAGGAGGAATGGGAATAGAACCAACAAGCCCAAGTACTTCAGAAAAACAAACTTGCTCTCTATCCCAAGTAAATTCAATATTTACATGCGATTCATTTTTCTCTAAAATTTTAGCTTTAATTTCAATTGAAGGATGAACCAAGGTAACAAATTCATCTTTCCACTTGCGTAAATTTCCCACTAAACATTTCCATTTAACCGAACCATATTGGGCCATAGCAATTGCAACATCGCCATAACATTCATCTGGTTCCAAACAAAACAACTCTACGGTTGCATTGGTTGATGTTTTAAAATGCAAACGTGCTTGAATTACCTTTGTATTATTAAATACTAAAACAGAATTTGAAGGTAATTGCTCTGCAATATTTTTAAAAATGTGAGTTGAAATTGAATTTGATTTGTAAACTAATAATTTTGCATTTTCTCTGTTTTCTTCAGGGAAATAAGGAATATGCGACTCCGGTAAATCGTAATCGTAATCAGAAATATTTAAATGTGCCGGAGAATCCATTATTGATACTTACAAAACTACCAATTTTTATCTGTTTTATAAACTGTTCCTTTAAACAAAGCTACTTTTTGTTGAGTAACTTGATTAAAAATATTTATTGTATAAATAGCAATTTTATTTGAGTTAGATTCTTGAATTGCTTCTGCAATAATTTCATCGCCTTCCTTTAAAGATACTAAATGCGATATAGATGTCTCTATTGATACTGCTTTTTTTCCATAACTATTAGATGCAAAAGCCAAAGCACTATCAGCAAACGAATAGGTAATACCACCATGTGCAATTCCAAAACCATTAAGCATGTCGCTCTTAATTTGCATTTTAAGCTTACACCTTCCTTCTGCAATTTCTAACACTTCAATTCCTAACCATTGACTAAAATAATCTTTAGCCATCATTATATTAACTATTTCATTAGGAGTAGGCATTACATTCTGGGTTTCCAAGGTGTTTCATCAGCCTGTAAATCAAAGGTGATTTTACGAGAAAGCACAAATAAATAATCAGATAATCGATTTAAATATTTATAAATTAATTCATCAACTGGATGTTGCTCATTTAGCCTTAAAACACAACGCTCTGCTCTCCTGCAAACACATCTTGCAATATGGCAATATGAGATAGTTGTGTGGCCACCTGGTAAAACAAAGTGTTTCATTTCAGGTAAAACCTCATTCATTTTATCAATTTCTTTCTCCAATAATTCAATATCCGATTCAGAAATTTGTGGTAAAGCCATTTTATTTTTTTCGGGATCAGCCGCTAATAAAGAGCCAATGGTAAATAATCGATCCTGAACTTCAATTAAAATTGCTCTTGAGTTATCTTCTATTTGTTGATCTCTAATTAAACCAATGTGTGAATTTAATTCATCAACAGTGCCATACGCTTCTATTCTATCATCAAATTTTGGAATACGAGTTCCTCCAATTAAGGATGTTTGTCCTTTATCGCCTGTTTTAGTATAAATTTTAAATGCCATAAATTTTACGTTTAATTAAATTTGTAAAAACATTCAGTAATAAACTAAAGCAAACTATATTTAAAAATTGAATAATAATTTGTGTTATGTAAAGATGCCTGTTAACCTCCATTGTATCAGCATTATAAATAATTAAGGCATTTATAAAAAATAAAATAGCAATAAGTATTGGAAAAGAATACAATATATTCTTTAAATATATTGATAATATTAATAAAATTATTACTAATAATATTGTTGTGGGAAAATTCCATAATGGGAATGTTGAATGGCTTAAATCTGTATCCTTAAGATTAGGTTTAAAATAATCATAAAAATTATAACAGAAGATTCTGCTTTGTTCGTTTTTAGTTTGATCTGAAAGAAAAAAATAACTTGGATGAGTTAATAAAAACAATTGATAAGTTGATTTACCCTCCTTTAGTGCCCAACTCATTAATGGCAAATATGTAGAATCTCTATACTTTGCATAAATAATTGATCTTTGATTTTTATTATCAACGTCAACATTTTTAAAATCTTCTTTAATAATATTTGACATTGGCATTCCTTTACTTTCAAACCATTTCAAATATTCATCAGATTTGCTTATTCTACCAACAATAGAATTAAAAACTGGAAGTTTATATCTTTGCCCTATCTCAGCAGTTTTTGATTGAACAAAAAACAAGGTTATTGAAAATATAAATACAAATAAACTTTTCTTTAAATCTAATTTGTTTTTAAAAAAATTATAAACTGTAATAACAAAAACAGTAATAATAATAATATAAGGCCAAGAATCTCTTGTGAATGAAAATAAAACAGAAATTAAACAAAATAATAAAGTTACCCCCCAATTATTCCTTCTAACAAATAGTATTAAAAAACCTAACCACAAAAACAATAACGAATTTGAATTTGGTTCTGAAAGGACATTATTTGTCCATCCAACAATATTATACCAACTGAAAAAAAATAATAATAAATAAAATGAAACAATTTTAGTAAAATATGTATTTAAATTAGAAATGAATATTATTGAAAACATAAATACACAAATACAATAAAGTAATTTCTGAAATAATATCATCTTATAATAGTCATTATCAACAAATTTCAAAAATAAAGATGTTGTAAATGGTCTAGGTGAAAAAAAATAATTTGGAACAGGTGAAAAAAAATCAATACTCCATAATTCTTTATTTGATTGATAATGATAATCCATTGGATCAGCCATACTTTCCCATATAGGCTCAACTTTTGATACTACTAAAATTTGGAATGAAAAACATATAATTCCTAAAATTATCAAAAGAAACAACCATTTCCTTTTATCAAATAATATTAATAAAAAGCTAAAAAAAAGTGGGTATTTGAAACCTTTTTTAAACAAAACTTAAAATTTCAAACTCAAATTAACGTTTGGCAAAATTGGTAATTGATTTACACGTTTATTTTTTACACGATCATAGTAAAAAATATTTTCACGATTATATGCATTTGTTGCCCCAACATTTACTTCAAACTTCACTCGCTCACTAATATTATACAACCATTTTAAGCTAATATCTAAACGGTGGTAATCTGGCAAGCGTTTAGAATTAAATTCTCCTGGAACAAATCCTAAACCAGCATTAGAAGTTGTATAATCATACGTAAATTGATTATTGAAATCAATTTGAGGATAAAACCCTTGAGTTGGTGTAAAAGGAAAACCAGATCCAAAGTTCCAACGGAAGCTTAAATCTAAATTGCGTTTTTTACCAAACGTGTATGTGGTAACTAAATTTAGGTTATGTGTTCTATCAAAAATTGGTGCATAAGCCTCTACATTACCACTTACCGTATTTCCTAAATAACGAGTATTTTTAGCATAGCTGTATACACCCCAAAAATAGAATCTATTTTTTTCGTATTTAGCAGTAAAATCAAGACCTAAAGCCTCGCCTTGTTCCATTACAAAATCCTTTTTTTGTGCATCTGGTTTAGAAGCATTATCAGTATTATCATCATAAATTTTACCTCTATTAACAGCTGCTAATTGAGTAAAATACTTTTGATAACCTTCTATTTGAAATTCTAAACCTTTAGCTACATCAATTTCAAATCCAGCCACAATATGGCGAGCTTTTTGAATTACTCCATTTGTGTTTACTTTATTATTGTTTTTATCTTGATAGGTTTTAGGTAAATTTTCAGGACCATTTATAAATCCGTAAAATAAATTAACAACATCTCTATCACTACTTGCACTCATTAAACTTTGGCTATATAAACCTGCTGCAAATTTCAAACGCACCGCTTTTGCAATGTGATAAAAAAAGTTATTTACGCCTTTTCTTTCTTTTTCATTAAAAAACTGCCCAAAATTAACTTTTCCTTGAATACGTGGCTCAGGAGAAAAATTATTAAATGAAGCGTAATACTGAGCTCTAAAACTAGGCTCAATTACAATATATTTCTTTTTATCAAGCCATCTAAATTTCATATGCCCTGCAACTTCTAAAGAGTTTTTAGCATAACTAATTTTAGAAAGTAATGGGGTTTGTATTTCATAATTAGTATTTGTTCCTACTAACTCAAAACCATATTTTAATTCATTACGACCTAAATACTTTAAAAAATTAAATCCACCATTAAATCCACCAATTTCACTATTCTTTTTGTCGGATTCTTGTGATCCTTGATAATTAATTTTGTATTGTGAGTAAGCAAAATTACCTTCAATTAATAATGAAGAATTTGCAGGAATTAAAATAAAATTAGAGCCTCCACCATATGAATTCCAACCAAATGAAGCAATATCTTTGTAAACTACTTTATCACTAAAATTAAAACCAAATAAATTTACCTTACTACCATTACCACCATTAAATGATACTTTACCGTATAAATCTGTATAATAAAAAGGCAAACCATCTTTATTTGCATAAGGATAGAGAATTTTAGAAGTTTGTGGTAAATAAGATGTTTTTCCTGAAAATAAAAATGATGAACTTCCTTTACCATCTTCTTTTAACTTTTTAAGTGGACCTTCTAAAGTTAATTTAGCCCCAAATGTTGATGCAGAAACTTTTCCAGATAAATGTTTTTTATTCCCATCGCGAGTTGTAATATCCATAATTGATGAAGTTCTACCACCGTACTCTGCTCCAAAACCTGCACTATAAACATCAGCACTGCGCATAATATCATTATCAAATACAGAAAATAAACCAATTGAGTGAAAAGGGTTATAAATAACCATACCATCAAGTAATACTTTATTTTGAATTGGTAAACCACCTCTTATGTATAATTGTCCACCTTGGTCACCTGTAAATACAACCCCAGGCATAACTTGTAAATACTGTGCTAAATCAGGTTCACCAACACTAGGTAATTTATTAATTGCTATTGGATCAATTTTTTGAACACCAACATTAGGCGTTTCTATTTTCTCTAAAGACTCTGCTGTAATTTCAACCTGCCCAGTTGTAATACCACCTTTTGATGCATAATATTTCTTAGTAACAATTTCATTAGCTTTAACAGTAATAGTCTCGGAAATTGAATCGAATTCTAAATTAGTTACCATTAAAGTATAAGTACCAGGCTTAACTTTTGCTATGGTGAAAAAACCGTTTTGATCGGAAGAGGCTCCGTTTGTTGTACCTTGTAAATACACATTACTAAACGGAACAGCTTCTCCATTGGCTTTATTATAAATAAACCCACGAATTGTACCAGTTTGAGAAAAACCTATATATGAAATTAATACAAGTAATAAAGAAAGAGTAACTTTTGTCATAAATTCTAAAAAAAATTGGAAAACAAAAATACAATAATTACTCAGTAAAAAAAGGCTTATTTAAGATATAAATTGGATACTTAAAACTATTTTTAAGCTAAAGCATCTTATTTTTAAAAATATTTAAAAATAATTAAACTTAATTGTTAAATGTTAGTCTTTCCCCTTTTTGCGATTCATTGAATACACCATTATCATAAACTAAATGGCCGTTTACAAAAGTTTTACTTATACTAGATTTAAAAGTATAACCTTCAAATGGGCTCCATCCACATTTATAAAATAAGCTTTCTTTGGTAACTAAATTAGCTTTATTTAAATCAACTAGCACTAAATCAGCAAAATAGCCCTCTCTAATGTAACCGCGTTTTTCAATTTTAAACAAATCAGCCACATTATGACTCATTTTTTTAACAATCATTTCTAATGAAATTTTGTTTTGCTTATAAAACTCTATCATAGCCAAAATAGAATGTTGTACTAATGGGCCACCACTTGGTGCTTTTAAATAAGACTGACTTTTTTCTTCTATTGTATGAGGAGCATGGTCGGTTGCAATAACATCAATTCTACCATCTAAAACGGCTTCAAAAATTTGAGCTCTATCAAATTCAGATTTAACAGAAGGATTCCATTTAATAAAATTACCTTTTGTGTTATAATCATCTTCATTAAACCACAAATGATGAATACAAGCTTCGGCAGTAATACGTTTTTGTTTTAATGGGATTTTATTAGTGAATAAACCCAATTCCTTTGCCGAAGAAATATGTAATATATGCAAACGAGTATTAAATTTTTTTGCTAATTCTACTGCAAATGACGATGACTTAAAACATGCTTCTTCACTTCTAATTATAGGATGAAAATAAGCAGGAATATCTTCTCCATATTCTTCAACAATACGAGCTTGGGTTTCTTTAATCATTGGGTCAAATTCACAATGAGTGGCAATTAAAGCATTTGATTTTTCAAAAAAGCCTTCCAATGTTTTTGCATTATCTACAAGCATATCACCAGTACTAGAACCCATAAACAACTTTAAACCACACACTTTTTTATAATCAACTTTAAGTGTTTCCTCTAAATTTGAGTTGGTTCCACCCATAAAAAACGAATAGTTTGCCAACGAACATTCTTTTGCACGAGTGTATTTTTTTTCTAGTTCTTCAATGGTAACAGCTTGTGGCACAGTAGTAGGCATTTCCTTATAGGAAGTAACTCCACCTGCTACAGCAGACTTTGCTTCGGTATAAATTTCGCCTTTATGTGTTAAACCTGGTTCTCTAAAATGTACTTGATCATCAATTGCTCCAGGCATTAAAACTAAGCCTTCAGCATCTATAATTAATGCATTTGGTTCATCAATATCTCTTTCTATTTTAGAAATAATAGCACCTTCAATTAATAAATCAGACACAAAAATTTCGTCTTCATTTACTATTGTGGCATTTTTAATAAGTGTTTTTTGCATGATACTACAAATATAACTATTAATAAAATGAGAGTAAAGTTGAATTGAGGTTATTGTTAAACAAAGTGTAACAAATTAGTTGTCCCTCAAAAAGTCATTTACTTTTTCTTTTTTCCATGATGAAAAAAGAAACAAAAAAATCTAGGCAAAACACCAAATCCGTTTTTCATCGCACATCCTCCGCTTCAGCTCCCCCTGAAAAACTAGGATTTCGCACCGTTTTGCCAGAGCCTGCCGCACCTCACAAAAATTAAATCACCGATTTTTAAACCTTTAGATTATTTTCTGGCAGATTTTATCACTATGATTTCACGAAAAATCCTTTTATATCAACATTTTTAAATTATTTGATTGTCGACTAATTATAAACTAGAAATGCAATACAAAAACAAAATTGGAAACCTTATTTTAAACTATCTAAAACAGTAATTTCTACCTTTGTTAAACCAGCACTTATAAAATTTAATTGGATAGCAGCATTTCTTGATAAATCTATACTTCGTTTAGATTGCTTTGGAAGCCTATCATTTATTTTAACAATAACCGTTGAATCATTTTTTAAATTTCGAACTTTTACATAAGTACCAAGTTTAAGTGTTTTATGGGCAGCCGTTAATTTTTCATTATTAAAAATTTCGCCAGATGAAGTTTTTCTTCCATTAAACTTTTTTGCATAAAAACTTGCAATACCTATTTGAGAAACAGGCTTTATTGAATCAATAATAGGCGCTTTCACAAGATTAGTATCTTGAGCAAAACCTTGCAAGGATAGAAAAAGTATAAATAAACTAATTTTCATTTTATATTTAATTCAAAAATAAGTCATTTAAAATCAAAAAAAACAAAAGAATAGTTAAATAAATAGCTAAAACTATCTAATCAGTTAGTGAATATATCTTTTAAACTATTAAAATAATAGGAAAACCTAAAATATTAATCGAAATTAGTTAGACTAATAATCCTTAAAAAATAAGCCTATGAAAACTAAAAATTTACTATTAAAAAGTTCTTTGGTTCTTGCATTTGGTATGTTTAATTCCAATACTATTGAAGCACAAATATCTGGTGCTAATGCTTATTTAAAAGGTAACTATGTAGAAATTGGAATTGATGGTTTACAAGGGAATGAAGGCGCTCCATTTGACTCGGCTGCATCAGTATTGCCAGCTGGATTACATTTTAGATCACATAATGCGAAATTTGGGTTTATGGCAAATCCTCAAATGGATAGTTGGACTAATTATGATGGAGATTTTTTTACTCCGGGTTCACCAGAAAATGGTTGGGGATTAAAAATAAATGGGGCATTGCGAGTAAACAATGCCGAAAATGGCGGTTTTGGTCTTGCTGATACTGTTATAACAGGAAGTATTACAAGTTGGGCACACACAGGTACTTTAACTACTACTTCATGGGAGGGAACTGATACAATTACTGGAATAAAAGTAAATATCGATTATTCTTTAGGAGATAATGATTTGTTTTATATTACAACTGTAACAGTTACAAATACCTCGCCAGCTACAATAAAAAACATATACTATTATAGAAATTTAGATCCAGATAATAATGTGATGTTAAGTGGAAGTTTTACTACAGATCAATTACTAAACAGTCAATTTGGATCTTGCCCTGGATGTTATGCACAAGTTACTGCTACGCAAACTGCACCTTGGGCTTCCTACTTTAGTTTTTTAGCAAATGACAGTATTATGAAAGCAGGTTTTGGTGGTTTTAGCAATAGAGATGGGGAAGATTTGTATAACGGAACAGGATTTACTCAAACTGTTGGCGCAACAAATACAGCAGATGAGGCTATATATTTAGCATATAAAATTGACAGCTTAACTGCAGGAGGATCTCATAAATCATCGTCAAGTATTTCAGATGGTTCATCAAGAGTATTTAGATTTGCCTCTTTGTTTAAAGGAACGGCAGTTTTTGCGGCTCAAAATGCAATGCAAGCTGCTGCTAGCGTAGGAATTAATGAATTACAAAATTCTAATAATTCAATTGCAATTTATCCAAATCCTTTTGAAGATAATACTACTATTAATTTAAATCCAACTATCAATTTATCTAAAGCTGAATTTCAAATTTATGATATTATGGGTAAACAAATAATTGCATTACCTGTAACAACACATAACTTTACATTTAATAAAGGAGAAATGGCACAAGGTTTGTATTTTTACAAACTAGTTAATAATGGTTCTGAACTTTCTACTGGGAAATTTTTAGTTAAATAAATCATTAATTTACCCTACATTTAATTAAAAAAAACAAAAACAATAAATATAAAGAAACATGAAAAAAATAATTTTATTAGCGGCAAGTTTATTAGTACTTAATACTATTAATGCCCAAGATACAAAAAGCACAACTGAAACTGTAGCAACAAAACAAGTAGTTACTGCTGAAGTTCAAGCTCAAAAAACTACTGATGGTTTAAATAACATTGTAACATTAACAGAAGATCAAAAAGCTAAAGTATTAAATTTAGCAACTGAGAAATACAAAAAAATTGATTTGTTAAATGAAAAATACAAAAATGACCCTCAAAAAAATAATAAAAGTTATGGGGAATTACAAGCTATAAAAACTGATTTTATATCAAAAGTAAAATTAGTTTTAACTTCAGAACAACAAACAAAACTAAAAGAATCTAACAAAGAGAAATTTTTATAAAATCCTTTTCTTATTTATAAAATGGCTGACTAATGTTCAGCCATTTTTTATTTAATTGGGTTAAAACAATACTATTTTAGTTAAATCATAATTTTGAGTTATTAAAACCCTTGTTTTGGCTATTTAATAAATAGGATTTTATTATCCAATAAACGAACTTAGATTAATTATTATTTTATAAATTAATAACAGATAAAGATTATGAAAAAAGATTTACTATTAACAAGTTATTTGGTTCTTGTATTTGGATTTTTCAATTCCAATACTATTGTAGCACAAATATCTTCCGGTGGAGATGCATTTTTACAAGGAAATTATATCCAAATTGGAGTGGAAAGATTAGGAGGTTTTGAAGGAGCAAATTCCACTCCTCCTACAACAGGAACCCCATGGCGTTTCAGTGGTAGAGGTGGCGCCGGAATATCTGGCTTTGTAGCTGACCCATTAATGTCAAGTTGGACAAATTATAATGGAGATTTTTTTACACCAGGGTCACCAGAAAATGGCTGGGGTTTGAAAATAAATGGTTCTACGTTTGGAAATAATAGAACAGGAACAGCCTCAATTATAAGTAGTACTTCACTTTCGTGGACTCATACTGGAACTTTAACAACTGTAGATTGGGAAGGTAGTATAATTAGTGGGACAAATAATATAAAAGTAAACCTAAATTATTCGTTAGGTGATAATGATTTATTTTACATTACAACTGTAACTGTAACTAATATGTCCTCGCTTACTACAAACGATATATATTATTACCGTAATTTAGATGCTGATAATAATCAATCTTTAAGTGGTAATTTTAGCACTACTCAATCTATTGTTGCACAACCTTCTTCCTGTGTTGGATGTTATGCTCAAGTTAACGCTACTCAAGCTGCAGGTTCAGGTTTTGGGGCTTCTTACTTTAGTTTTTTAGCAAGTGATAGTATTATGAAAGCGGGTTATGGTGGGTTTAGCAACAGAGACGGTGAAACTATGTATAATGGAACAGGATTTACCCAAACTGTTGGAGCAACAAATACAGCAGATGAGGCAATTTACTTAGCCTATAAAATTGACAGCTTAACTGCTGGGGGATCACATAAATCAGTTACTACAAGTAGTGATGGCTCATCAAGAGTTTTTAGATTTGCATCAATATTTGCTGCAAGTGAAGTAACAGCAGCACAAAACGCAATGCAAGCTGCTGCAAGTGTAGGAATTAATGAATTACAAAATTCAAACAATTCAATTGCTATTTATCCAAATCCATTTGAAGAAAATACGACTATTAATTTGAACCCAACAATCAATTTATCTAAAGCTGAATTTCAAATTTATGATATTATGGGTAAACAAATAATTGCATTACCTGTAACAACACATAACTTTACATTTAATAAAGGAGAAATGGCACAAGGTTTGTATTTTTACAAACTAGTTAATAATGGTTCTGAAATATCAACTGGAAAATTCTTAGTAAAATAAAATAAAAAATAAAAAACATGAAAAAAATAATTTTAATAGCAGCAAGTTTGTTAGTTGTAAATGCAATTAACGCTCAACAAATAAAAAAAACTAAAACAGGATCAGTTGCTTCAAAACAAACTCCTACACAACAAATTGCTACCCAACAATTAGCTGTAACAGAAGATAGAGCTCAAAATTCGGTAAATGCTTTAAATGACATAGTTGGTTTAACTAACGAGCAAAAGGCAAAAGTGTTAAATTTAGCTAAAGATAAGTTTACTAAAATTGATGCTGTAAATGAAAAATACAAAAACGATCCAGAAAGAAATAATAAAAGTTATGCTGAATTAGAAGCTGCGAAAACAGACTATTTAAATAGCGTAAAATCATTATTAACTGCTGACCAAGCTGGAAAACTTACAGCTTCAAATTTAGAGTATACTTTATAAGTATTAATTTTAGTTTATAATTCATAATAAGGGGTTATCAGTTTTTGATAACCCCTTATTATTTTACTTCATTTTTAATCTAATACCAACGTATAACATTCTACCGTAAATTGGCCCCCAAACCATACTTGCATCAAAGTATTTACTAAATGGAGCATCGCTTGCTATTATAGGATTTTGCTGCTTATAGTTAAGTGCATTTTCTACTCCTAAATATACATGTAAATCATAATTTTCTATTTTAGTAAGGTATGTAACCTGCCCCAGAACATTAAAAAAGTAAGGTGAATACTCCGCTAATTGATATTCTTTTGGATTTGAGGTAGTTTGAGGAATACGTTTTTTTCCGTTAAATTGTACAGTAGCATCAAATAACCAATGCTTATTTTTTGTTTCATAGCTTGTATTGATAAATGCTCTATGCGCAGAAACAAAGGCTTTTTGCAATAAACCTTCTTTATAAGTAACTTTGGTATCAACATAACGATAGGCTAATTTTACATTTAATCGTTTACGAACTTCCCATCCAAATTCTATTTGGGCAGTGTTTGAATAGGATTTACCATTTAAATTATAAAACCAAACTTGCTGTGTGTTTTTATCTAAATCAACAATTACTTGTTGCACAAAATCTGTTCTATAAGCATCAAATGTTAAATATGCCTCTTTGTAATTTAATTTCATTTTTTGAGTAAAATTAAATCCATAATTCCACCCTATTTCTGGCTTTAAGCCATAAGGCATATTTAAATCTGTAGTTTCAATAATCCAATCTCTGGATGATGCCATATAAGCCATGTTTTCGGCAAATACATTAGCAGTTTTTAAAGCTCTACCCCCACTAATTCTAAATACAGATTTGCTTTTATTGGGGCTATATCTTAAATGCAAACGTGGCGTATAAAATAAACCATAATAATTATGATAGTCGGCCCTTAAGCCCGCAACCAAATTAAATTTATCACCTTTATTATGAGCAAACTCCAAAAATGCTCCACCCACATTTTCTTCTCTATTAAAATTAAAAAAGTCATAACTCTCAGATGTTTTATCACTCATAAAACTTGCACCAATTTTATATGTATTGTTGGTGGTTTTTATAATTCCTTGATAGATATAATTTGCATAAAACGTTTCCTGATTCCCACTATATTTATTTAAAGCATAGGTATTAGTTTGTTTATGATTTAAATAAGACAATTGCAAGCCCATACTTGTTGCTGGTTTATTTTTAAAAACGTATCCTGTTTTACTGTACAGCTCCCATTTAGTATTATTTATTTCAATATTATATAAAGGCGTTAAAGTATCATCTATAAACTTTCTAAACTGCCCTCCTATTTTTTCATCTTTTAAATAGCCACCTCCAAATTGAGCTTCAAAACCTTTACCGTTATTAAAAGCGTACTTATTCATAATATTAATTTGAGTTCCTTTTGGAATATCAACAAATTTATCGCCATTCATATCTTCTGCCATATGATTATTACTTCTATGAAACAATAAACCAGCAGAAAATTTATTATTAAAAGAATGCTTTAAATTCAAATTAGTTTCATGACGCATATTTTGATTTAAATACGTGTTGAAATAAAGTCTATCTGATTTTTCTGGATTTTGCAATTCGGTATTAATTTGGCCAGTAAAACTTTCGTAACCATTTACAACAGAACCTGCTCCTTTGCTTAATTGTATACTTTGAATCCATGTACCAGGAATAAAACTTAATCCGTAACCATTTGCTAAACCCCTTAAATACGGCATATTTTCTTTAGTAATTTGAGCATATTGACCAGATAATCCAAGCATTTGTATTTGTTTTGTACCAGTAACGGCATCTGCAAAATTCACATCAACACTTGGATTTGTTTCAAAGCTTTCGGATAAATTACAACAAGCAGCTTTCATTAATGAACGTTCATTTAATGTTTCAACTTTCATAGGATTTAAATAAGAAAACTCCGAACCATTTGTTTCATAAACAATTTGAACTTCATTTAATTCTATTCCACTTTTTAAAAACAAACTAATAAACTTAGTGGTATCTGTTACAATTAAAGTATCAGTAGCATAACCAATTGCCTGTACAACTAATTTATTTGTTAAGGTTGTTGTATTAATTGCAAAAGCCCCTTTATCATTTGATATTGAGCTAAGTTGTGAATTATTCCAATACAATATAACTCCAGCAATTGCAGAGGTATCTTGCTTATTATTAATTTCTAAAACACGTCCCTTTAATTGCGCAAAATTATTACTTGCACAAAAAAACAAAACAAAAATTAATAGTTTAAAACGTATCATTTTTTCTTACAATCCGTAGATTCGTATTTACAACAGTTTGGCAATGCTTTGTAAGCAGTAGTATCAGCCATTTGATTTGAAGTTTTATGCCCCACTTTGGCAATTGCCATTTCTATTTTTTGGAGAGTTACTTTTTTAGAATTAAAAGTTATTGTAAGAACTTGCGAAGTCTCGCTCCATACTGCATGTTTCACACCTTTTATATCAGCAGCGTTTTCAATTCGTTCTTTACATTCGCCACAATTACCTTTTACTAAAATAGTATTTGTAATTACGGAAGTTTGAGCATGGAATTTCAATAAAAAGACACATGCCAAAATAGTATATCTAAGTTTTTTCATAATTTATAATTTTATTTTCTTTCGTATTGGCAACATTCATGTAGTGAATTATAGGCAGTATCATCACCTTTAAATTTTTCGGTATCATACCCAACTGAGGCAATTTTTTGCTGAATTTGATCAAGGTTTATTTTCTTTTCATCATAAGAAACTGTCATTAACTTACTATCTGTATTCCAATCAGATTTAATGATTCCATCTATTGCCAGAGATTTTTCGATAGTTTCTTTGCACATTTCACAATTTCCCCAAACTTTAAAAACAGATGTTGCTATTCCATCTTTTAAAACGGTTTTAGTTTGAATTGCTTCCTTTTTTTCTTCGTTTGTACAAGAAAATAAAACGAATGCAAAACTCATTATTTGTATATATTTTAAGACTTTCATTTTTATTTATTTTTTTTTTTGTAATAAACTTATTGTTTTTTGTATTTGAAGAATATTAATGCCCTTATTTCAAAAAGATGTATCTACTTGTAATTTATTTGAAGAAATATTTTTATCAAAATAAACTTACTCAGCAAATGAATTGTATTTATTCACAAAATTAAAACCATCTATTTTAGTTATTATAATTAAACGAGATGTAATTAGATACACATTTTTTACAAATTCATAGCAAAATAAATAAACACCACAATACACCCAAACTATTAGTAGTTTGAAGCATTTGTTTCAAAATTAAAAATCAAATTAAAAACACCTTATTTACAAGGTATAATGGATTTTGGTATAAGACGGGAGGGCTATAATAATTAAAAACAGCACTCGTTGAAGGATTACTGTATAAAACGTTTAAATTAACAAAAGCACAATTTTGAATTACTTTTAAAGGTGATTTTGAAATTTTTATGGAGTTATCAATCTTGTGATTATCTTTTAATTTAAAAAAGGCCGATTTATCTTTACAGCATTTCTTTGGCATTTTCTTTTTACCACAACAATTCCCATCATCATTTTTAGTAAAAGTGATATTAACTAACTTTTTACCACAATAATGCGCGTTTAAAACAATACCACTTGTAGATGTTAAGTAGACTAGGGAAAATAATATTGTTATGAATAATTTCACTAACACAAATTTACACAATTATAATTTAAAAATAAACTTACTTCTAAACTGTTAATTTTTACTTACAAATTTATAGGGAATTTTAATTCAAAAACTACTATTTTGTTCTTGTATTAAACAACTATATGACTCCTATTGAAGCAAATCATAAAATCCAACTACTTTCAACAGAATTAGAAAAACATAATTACAATTATTATGTTTTGGATAATCCTACAATTTCTGATTATGAGTTTGATAAATTACTTGAAGAACTTATAAACTTAGAAAAACAATTTCCAGAGTTTTTATCAGAAAACTCACCAAGCCAGCGTGTAGGTGGGCAAATTACCAAATCCTTTGATAGTGTTAAGCATCAATATGCTATGCTTTCTTTAAGCAATAGTTATAACCAAGATGATTTAATTGATTTTGATAGAAAAGTTAGAGAAGGATTAGGCATTGTATCAAACGGATTATTTGATGAACAAATACAATACGTATGCGAATTAAAATTTGACGGATTATCTATTAGTTTAATATATGAAAATGGTATTTTAAAACAAGCCATAACACGTGGAGATGGCGTGCAAGGAGATGATGTTACAACAAATGCTAGAACAATAAAATCTATTCCTTTAAAATTAAAAGGTAATTATCCGCCATTATTCGAAATTCGTGGAGAAATTTTTATGCCTCGCCCTGTTTTTGATAACATTAATAAGGAAAGGGAAGAATTGGGTGATGCCTTAATGGCAAATCCACGCAATGCGGCTTCTGGCTCAATGAAAATGCAAGATTCTGCTCAAGTTGCCAAAAGAAAACTAGATTGCTTTTTATATTATTTATTAGGTGAGAACTTACCTCACCAATCGCATTTTGCAAATATGCATGAGGCTAAAACTTGGGGATTTAAAATATCTGAGGATGCTAAAATTTGTAATGGCATTAATGAAGTAATTGATTTTATAAATTATTGGGATAAAGAACGATACAATTTACCATATGATATAGATGGAATTGTAATTAAAGTAAATGATTACAATCAACAACAAAATTTGGGCTTTACAGCAAAATCGCCAAGATGGGCTATTGCCTATAAATTTAAAGCAGAGCAAGTAAGTACTGAATTACTAAGTATTTCATACCAAGTTGGTAGAACTGGTGCAATTACTCCTGTTGCTAATTTACAACCTGTTGCACTAGGTGGAACAACTGTAAAACGTGCTTCATTGCACAATGCAGATATTATTGAAAAACTTGATGTAAGAATTGGTGATTTTGTTTTTGTAGAAAAAGGTGGTGAAATTATTCCTAAAATTATTGGTGTTGATTTAACTAAACGTAAAGCAGATTCAATTCCTACACAATACATTAAGAATTGCCCAGAATGTGGAACAGAATTAATGCGAAGTGAAGGAGAGGCTAATCATTATTGTCCTAACGAAAATGCTTGTGCACCACAAGTAATTGGACGTATTGAACATTTTGTATCACGAAAGGCTATGAATATTGATAGCCTTGGAGGTGAAACCATTGTACAATTATATAAAGCTGGATTAGTTAACAATATTGCCGATTTATACGATTTAAAAAAAGAACAGGTATTGCCTTTAGAACGAATGGCAGAAAAATCGGCCAATAATTTAATTGATGGAATTGAAGCTAGTAAAAATATTCCGTTTGAAAGAGTGCTATATGCCATTGGAATAAGGCATGTAGGAGAAACAACGGCTAAAAAAATAGCTAAAAAAGTAAAATCGCTTGACAATTTATTAGTTTTAAGCAAAGAGGAAGTTTTACAAATTGATGAAGTAGGCGAAATTATTGCCATTAGCATTAGCAATTATTTTAATGATCCAATAAATAAAACAATTATTGAAAAGCTCAAACACACTGGTTTAAAATTTGAATTAAGTGATGAGCAACAACAAGGTGGGACAGACAAATTAAAAGATTTAACTTTTGTAATTAGTGGGGTTTTTGAAAAACATAGCCGTGAACAATACAAAGAAATGATTGAATTGCATGGTGGAAAAAATTCAGGCTCTATTTCTAAAAAAACAAGTTTTGTTTTAGCAGGAGATAATATGGGACCTGAAAAATTAAAGAAAGCGCAATCCTTAGGTGTTAAACTAATTAATGAAAATGATTTTTTAGAGATGATAAATTAATGCGTTAAGAATTGCAGTGTAAATCCTTTTTGAGAGGAACGAACAAAAAGATTGGAACGTAAAGCCTGGCCACTTTGGTAGAATGTGTGCAAGTTAAGGGGAAACGCCCAAAAAATAAAAATATGAAAACAGCAATAGTATTAGGATCAACTGGTTTAATTGGAAAAGAAATTACTCATCAATTACTTAATAATACAAACTACTCAAAGGTTATTATTTTAGTGAGAAGTAAGCAAAACACTTCACACCCCAAATTAGAACAAATTGTTTTTGATTTTAATAATCCCAATGAAGCTGCAATACAAGGTGATGATTTATTTTGCTGCTTAGGAACAACCATTAAAAAGGCAGGCACAAAGGAAGCATTTTATAAAGTTGATTATGACTATGTAGTAAATACAGCAAAAATTGCAAAAGCAAATGGTATTAAACAATTTGCTGTAATTTCATCAATGGGTGCAAGCGAAACCTCAGGTATTTTTTATAATAAAACTAAAGGACAAATGGAAAATGCTGTTAAAGCAATTGGTTTTACATGTACATATATTATTAGACCTTCCATGTTACTGGGAAAGCGTGAAGAATTTAGGTTAGGAGAAATGATTGGTAAAGCTTTTATGACCGTTTTTTCTTTTTTAATTCCTAAAAAATATAAAGCCATTTATGATTTACAAGTTGCCAAAGCAACCATACATTTTATGAATGAAAATACATCAGGATTTTTTGTAAAAGAAAACGATGATTTACTAAACGTGAGATAATAATTATTCCATAGGAAAACCTTTTGAAATCCAATCTGGATTAAGGCCTACAGGTAACTCTAATACTTTGGTGTTTTTATAACCCATTTCTACTAAAGCATCGTATGCTGGTTTAATATTTGGACAGGTTGAATATGAACAACAGCCACAATAAACTACAATAGCTTTTGTTTTATTTTCCATGGCTAGAGTTTCCTTCATTTTACTAGCAAAAGTAATATTGGTTGCTGCACCAACAGCTACAGCGGTTTTAATATTTTGCATCGGACCAACATTAAATACCAAAGGTTTATCTTTTGCATTTGTTTTAAGTTTGGTGCTTAACTCGGTTGTTGACATGAGTTGTTCTTTTTTCCAAGTTGGAGTTTGAAAAAAAGCACTTATAAAGCTTACACTAGAAACTAAGAATATTAATAAGATTTTCATGATACATTTTTTTATTCAAATTTATTACAATTTAATAAACTCAAAATCTAAAAAATGCTAAAAATACAACTGATGATTTTTATTTAAAAAAACTTTTCGTCGGCCCATTTAACTCTTTGCTCAGCATTTGGGTCGTTTACAACTTTTGATGTTTTATTAAAAAGCATTGTGGCTCTGTTTACCGAATCATATGGTTTCCAGTTTGTTGAATTATCTTTGTTTGGATTGCCATTTTTAGAAAAACTAATCCAACAATCTTGCATTAAACTTGAAAGATTGTAAACCTTTTTTTTGCTGGTTAAGATGGTTAATTTTTTACCAATACCCGATTTAAAAGAATTAAAAACAAAAAACAATTCTAAGGCATGGCAAGTTCTTAGGCCTTTTAATTTTAATGGCAATGATTCCCAATCTAATCTATACATCCATGTTGAGGCATTGCTAGTTTGCGCCTCAGCAGCTTTTATACAAGGCATTGTAAACACACCATCTGTAACTAAGTTATAAATTGCATCCTTTTTTGGGTAATTTTTATAACAACTGGTAATTCTACTCTCAGCTGTTGGCGCATGCTTTTCAAACTCTATATGAATTTCATTGGCATTTTTAGGAATTGGCGCTCTGCTGTAGGTTTTAAAAATATTTGCTTCAAAGCGGTTAGTACCAATTAGCAATGGAATATCTTTTGTAAAGCCAGATTTAATAGCATCAATAGGTTTATTAGGCAAAAACACTTCATCAACAGTTGGAGAAAAAATACCAATTCCAGGTAAATTATTTCTGTTTGAAAGCATAACATCTGCCACCTTAATTAATGAATCGGCTGAGATAGTATACAAATCAGACATATTATTTTTAGTAATACCAATAAGGCTAAGAAATTGTTTTGTTACTTGTGTAGCTTGTTCTTTGGTCCAAAAATTTAGTGAAGGACTTTCGGCAATAACCTTATGAAATAAACCTTTTGCAGATGGACATGATAAAATTGTCATGCAACTAGTAGCGCCAGAAGATTGCCCAAAAATAGTAACGTTATTAGGATCCCCGCCAAAAAATTCAATATTTTGATTTACCCATTTTAATGCTGCTATTTGATCTTTAATACCAAGGTTACTTTCAAACTCTCCTTTATTTTCGGGTAATTCATCAAAATACAAAAATGCCAATGGTCCTAATCTGTAATTAATAGTAACTACAACCACATCTCCTTTATTAACTAACTCTACCCCATTGTATAAGGAATTGGAACCAGCACCTTGCGAAAATCCACCGCCATGTATCCAAACCATTACTGGGCGTTTTTTTGTGTCTGCTTTTGGCGACCAGATATTTAAATACAAACAATCCTCGCTAATTTTTCCTTCGGCATAAGGCGAATTAATTTGCATGGCATTGTTGCCAAACTCTGTAGCGTTTTTTATTCCTTCCCAACTATCTGTAGGAACAGGCGCTTTAAATCTTAAATTACCAACAGGCGCTTTTGCAAAGGGAACACCACGCCACACACAACTATTTTTTTCAATAGCTCCTTTTATTTTGCCATACTTAGTATTGACAATCAAATCTGATTCAGTCATATTTTGCGAATAGTTCAACATATAATTACAACAAAACACTATCAAAAAAATGTACTTCATACCATTGGAATTAATATTAATAAAAACTTTAAATACCTAGTTTTTTAAGGCACTTCCAAATAATTATTAAATCTTTTTCAATTTTATAATCTTTAGCATAACGCAAATTAATGAGTTTAACTTTATCACTAGAATTAAGTTGCAACATAGAAGGTGATAATACCGAACGTTTTATTTCTGGTAAAGTTTTATCAACGGTTTTGCCATATCCTACCCACGAATAAAAACCAAATAACACATTAAAACAGTTTACAAAATACTTGCTTTTAGTTTCCTGAATAAAAAATAAAATAGGGCTAAATACAATGGCTAATACACTAAAAGCAACATCAAGCAATCGTTTATTTCGTTTATTACTTGGTTTAGAAATACTATTTACGTCTATCATGTATAAATCGCCAGCCGTATCAATATTATTACTTCCAATAATAGAGAGGCTTTCGGGAGGTGCAATTTTAAAATCAACACCACTTGATACAAGAGTAAGCATGTTATTAATAATGAATTGAGAACTCAAATCTTTAGCACAAAAAATTATTTCATTTATCTGATGAATTTTTATTACTTCATCAATTTGATTTAATTTACCAATGTATAATGGGTTATGCACTCCATTTTGCTCAGCGCTTACAAAGCCTACAAAAGAAGGATTTACTTCGGTTTGTTTTATTAAACCGTGCACACGGTTAAATTCTTGTTCTTCGCCAATTACAGCAATGCGTTTGGTTTTAACTGAGCTTAAACTATAATTTTTAAATTTTGCAAGGTGTAAAATTAAGCGCAATAGTATTACAGAAACCAATGCACCCAATGTCCCAAATAAAATTAGGGCTCTCGAAAACCGCATGCTTTCTGGCAATAATGAATAGCCCATTAAAATAAAAACCGTTCCAATAAAAATACCTCTTACAATTCTTAAAATTTTTACTGGTTTATCATAACCACCATTAAAATACAATGTAATAATCCATATTAATGCATATAATGGAAATGCCACACTCAATAATTTTTCGGAATAAATATCTGTTTGTAAACCTGAATTGTATTGGTACAAGTTTTTGATAACATAAAGACTAAAAACTATTAAAGCAAAATCTATCATTGGCACAGTAAAAGCCTTAAAAAAACGGGTAACTAAAGCCAAACCTGCCTTTAATATTATTGCAAAATGAATTAAGAAATTAAACCAAAATGCATGAGAGCCACTAAAATGCTTTTTAGAGAAAATAGCCATGGCTTTATAAAAAATAACCACATAATTTAAGCTACTTCTTTTGGTGCTTTCGCCTTTGTAATGTATAATTTGTGTTTGGGGGAAATAGTAATTTTTGAAACCTGCTTTGGTAATGCGATAACTTAAATCTATGTCTTCTCCATACATAAAAAATGTTTCATCTAAATTACCAATTGTATCTAAAACAGTTTTACGTATTAGCATAAACGCACCACTTAGCACATCAACACTATGAATTTCATTTTCTGACAAATAAGTTAAATGGTATTTCCCAAATTTTTCTGATTTTGGGAAAAACTTAGCTAAACCAAACATTTTATAAAAAGCCACACTTGGGGTTGGTAAGCCTCTTTTTGACTCTGGTGCAAAATTACCTTGTCCATCAAGCATTTTAACCCCTAATCCACCCGCATCGGGTGTTTTATCCATAAAGGCTATAATTTTGGTAAAAGTATCTTCCTGAACCACCGTATCGGGGTTTAAAAGCAACACATATTCACCTTTTGCCAATTTTATGGCTTGGTTATTAGCCACCGAAAATCCGGTATTTACCTTATTTTCTATTAAGTTTACGTTTGGGAATTTATCTTTTATAAGTGTTGTAGAACCATCTACCGAATTATTATCAACTACAAACACCTCACAGGTAAGGGTTTCAGAGGCTTTAAACACCGAAAACAAACATTGTTCAATAAAATGTTTGACGTTATAATTAACAATTATGACAGATAGTTTAACCACAAGCTACAAAAGGCTAAAATACCAAAATAAACGTAATTTATAAGTATTTAAAAAATGAGTGTTTAAATTAAAAAAAAGTATTAAATTCGCACACTCTTAAATAAAATGTAGTGTTTTTTTTAAGATAATAGCTGGCCCCGTAGCTCAGCTGGATAGAGCAACAGCCTTCTAAGCTGTGGGCCATTGGTTCGAATCCAATCGGGGTCACTTTTAAAATTTGAAACCCTTGATAGCAAACGCTTTCAAGGGTTTTTGATTTAACAGGGTAAACATAGGGGGAACATTTGAATTTTTACTCACTTCGCAAACCCTAATTTAATATTCTTTTACAATTATCTTATCTATGCTTACGCTATGGATAAAGTATACACTTTAAATAAATACTATTTCTTTTTTGATGCGAAACGTTTGCGAGTAATGCAAACACATTGCTTTTATGGTCGTGGCTTTCAGATGATTTAGGCGAACAAATAACAAACGTATACATAAAATCACTTTAACTAACTATAAGCTAAAATAATGTAAAATGGAATAATAAAATGCTAATGTTTATAAATATAGCATTAAATTACTATAAATTGTAGCGATTTTAAATAAGTGTTTTGAAATTAGGATTGTATTTAACGACTTAAAACTAAAATTAAATACGTTTACCGAAAGAAATGTTTAATCTAACTACCTTGTCTTTATACAATGTTGTGTATTCAATTTTGGTTTCATTATCAAGATAAGAATGAGCAATCAAACCATAAACACTATTATTTTCCGTTCGCATTTGATCTAATATTTTTATAAGCCTTGACTCTTTTAAACCGAGCTGTAATCCAAAATCAAAAAAATCATCATACCCAAAATAACCTAATACTGAAAAAGAAGGATGGTTTAATGAATCTGCTGTTAAGCCTTCTTTTAATGCAAGATAAGAGTCATTAACATGTATGCGTGTACAAACCAAATCATACGCTGGACTCATGATAAAATCACCATCAGATGATTCTATTAAGGAGAAGTTTTTTAAATGAGCATCGCCATTTGAAAACAAATAATTGAATAACACTAATTTGTAATATTTTTCAAGCTCTACTTCGGCAGCATTAATATGCTTAGCAATTAATTTACCTAAATCAAGATAATTGTATTCATATTTAAAATCTTGGCCGGCAGTGTCTTTTGTTTTTCCAGCTATAGCAGCAAAATCTTCTTGTAAATATTTACCTCCGTCAGGCTTTAAATCAAAACGCTTTGTAATGTAAGCCGGCTTATCATTATCAAAAAAGATAAGCGCATTTTCTGCTGTGGGAATATTATACACTTGACGTGCAATTTGCATTGTAAGATGTTCGTTGGCAGGAACCTGACTTACTTTTAAAATATCACGAGGTATTGGTTTTAATATATATTGTCCTTGTTGTCCGGATTCGGTTAGTTGTAATTTATTTTTTACTAAAACAATAGATAGTTTTTCCTGCACGCCAGATATTGAAATCCGTTTTCTGTTTTCAATGAATTTTTCTTGGTGTGGTCCTTCTGTATCTGGTGAAGAAAAAGGTAATACATGGCTTACTTTTTTGTTATCAAACATTCGTTTGAGCACAGCTCCGCTATAGGTTGAAAAACCTTCTTTTAAAGAACCAGGGCAATATTTTATTTGAACACTCATTTTTTATTAATTTGATTTTACACTAACTGCTCCTATAGTTTCGGTGCCCCCTGTTGCAAGGAGTAAACCAAAATAATCGTTTTCGTCAATTTGTAATTGTCGGCATTGTAATTTTCTATTAACTCCTTCACTTAACATATTATAAAAGAAAGGAAATAATGTTTTTGATTGATACTCCTGTTGTGTTTTTGGTAAGGTTACACTAATTGCCTTCTTCTGTGCATTATTAAAATAATCATCCCTGTATTTAAATATATATTGACCATCTTGATAACTAATATTACCAACCTCTTCATCATTAACAAATACGATTCCTTGTCTTGCCATTTTTATTTATTGATCATTTTAAATTCTATTTCTACACCTAACACCTTAGTTAATTTATTTAATGTATCAATTGAAGGATTACCTGTCCCATTTTCAATTTGAATAATCGTACGCAAACTTACTCCTGAAAGTTCGGCTAAATCCTTCTGCTGTAATCGCAAGGTATTTCGTCTATTTTTAATATAGTCACCTATTTTATTTGCCTCCATTGTGCATTAAATTGCATATCTTAATACAAATATACACTTTTTATACACTTATCGCACACTTTTGTGCAATAAAATGCATATATAAACGAACAAACCCAGAAGTAAGAGCGAACTTTGTCTCTAAAGTGCACTATAATACACTTTAATCATTAAAAACATCCATTGCTTTATCAAGTTCCTCATTTACAATCTTAGCATAAATCTGAGTTTCTTTTATTTGCCCATGCCCTATTAATTTAGAAACCTTATCAATCGGGTTCAATTTAAAATTATTCAGTCCAAATTTCCATGTCATTGTAAGACTTTTTCAATCGAAGCAATCTTATTCTTTGCAATGGTTAGATTGCTTCCTTCGTCACAATGACGAATATTAAAATTTGGATAGATATTAATTCGCTTAGGTTTTGAATTTAAAATATAAGAAACAATTTTATTTCAATTATTTAATCTATTTATTTTTTGTGGTATTTCACATCTCATCATCAAACGATTTTTCATGAAAAACAAGAGTTCGTAATCTATTATTCTTTAAAAATCCTCTAATCAAATCATCTGC
>CALMMX010000093.1 GCA_937868545.1 uncultured Bacteroidota bacterium | reverse complement strand
TGGAAGTGAGCTACCACAAAGTAAGTATCATGTACGTTAATATCTAAAGTAGAATCAGCTAAGATAATACCAGTTACACCACCTGTTACGAAAGATGATACTAAACCGATAGAGAACAACATTGCTGGTGTGTATTGGATATTACCTTTCCATAAAGTAGTAATGTAGTTAAATGCTTTTACCGCAGATGGAATAGCAATTAATAATGTTGTAAATACGAATACTGAACCTAAGAAAGGATTCATACCTGTAACATACATATGATGACCCCATACAATAAACGATAAGAAACCAATTGCTAACATTGAACCTATCATTGCTCTGTAACCAAAAATAGGTTTACGTGAGTTTGTAGCAATAATTTCTGATGTAATACCTAAAGCTGGTAATAATACGATATATACCTCAGGGTGACCTAAAAACCAGAATAAGTGTTCAAATAAAACTGGACTACCACCAACGTTATCTAACGGACGACCACCAATATAAATATCAGATAAATAGAAACTAGTTCCTAAGCTACGGTCACAAATTAATAATACAACTGCTGAAACTAAAACAGGGAAAGATAATAAACCCAATACTGCAGTAATTAATAATGCCCACATAGTTAAAGGCATACGAGTCATTTTCATACCTTTAGTACGTAAATTTAAAATAGTTACAATGTAGTTAATACCACCAATTAATGAAGATACAACAAACAAAGTCATAGAAACTAACCATAATGTCATACCTAATTTAGAGCCTGGCATAGCTTCAGGAACTGCAGATAATGGAGGGTATACTGTCCAACCACCAGATGCAGGACCATCTTCAATAAATAAAGAACCTAACATAATAACACTTGATGCAAAGAAAAACCAATACGACAACATGTTTAAGAAACCAGAAGCCATATCACGAGCACCAATTTGGTAAGGAATTAATAAGTTTGCAAAAGTTCCAGATAAACCACCAGTTAATACAAAGAATACCATGATTGTACCATGTATAGTAACTAAGGCTAAATACATATTAGGATCTAAAACACCGTCTTTCCCCCATTTATCACCTAACATTGCGTTAATAAAAGAGAATTTCTCTCCTGGCCAAGCTAATTGTAAACGGAAAATGATTGACATTGTCATTGCAATTACAGCCATAACAACAGCAGTAATTAAAAACTGACGAGAAATCATTTTATGATCCATGCTAAATACATACTTAGCAACAAATGATTGGTGGTGCTCTTCGTGATCATGAACGTGATCGTGGTGTCCTGCGTGTTCGTTTAAATCTATTGAATGTGCGTTTGCCATTTTTATTTCTTTAATTTAGTATACAATAATTTAATTTACAATTTATTTAGAAGCAATTGTTTTTACTGCTTTTTGCTTAGCTAACCAAGCGTTATAATCTGCTTCACTTTCAACAATAATTTTCATTTGCATGTTATAGTGAGATGTTCCACAAATTTTGTTACATAATAATATGTAATCAAATTCTACAGGTTCTCTGTCGTCTTTAGAACGAGTTTCGTCATTTGCACGAATATCGTTAATACCTTTCATTAACTGAACTACGTATTTATCTTGACGCATTTGAGCTGTAGTTTTATTTGGAGTAAATCTAAACTCTGTAATCATACCTGGTACACAGTTCATTTGAGCTCTAAAATGAGGCATGTATGCAGAGTGTATTACATCACGGCTACGCATTTTAAATACAATTTCTTTATTTACAGGAATATGAAATTCATTTTTAACTAAAATATCATCATAACCAGCAGCATCTAAAGTATCTAAACCTACTGAGTTACCTCCATCAATTTGACGGTAATCAGTTAATCCTAAAACTTTATCTTTCCCAGCGTAACGAGCTGTCCAATCAAATTGTTTTGCGTATAATTCAATAACAATTTTATTAGGATCAACAGAACGTTCAGTAATTTCATTCCAATATTTTAAACCAAAAATGATAATACCTGCTAACACAATAGCAGGAGCAATTGTCCAAGCCATTTCTAAACGATTATCATGCGCGATAAACACAGCTTTGTTACCAACTTTTCCTTTGTATTTATAAGCAAAATAGAATAATACAGCATTTACAATAACAAAAACTGAACATACTAAATACATATTGTATTCCATTAATGTGTCAATTTTTAATCCATGAACTGAAGCTGCACCTGGTAATGTATTGTCAGTCCAGCGATTTACTTGCCAAAAAAAGAATGACAAAAATAACACACCAAACGCCAACATTAATTTACCATTAAAGCTATTGTCACTGTCAGACACATGCCATTCTTTGGTGTTTTTAAATTGACGTGATAACTCAACAACACGCATTAGCTGATGAACAGCGATGATTAAAAGTACAAGTCCGACTAAAATTAATAATTTCATTGTTATAGTTCTATTAGTTAATGTATCGTTTTATTTTAATATTAAATTGAATGATGTAAACTTTCTGACAAATAAGGGTGATTTTTTACCATTAATGGGCGTTTTGCAAGATTTGTTAATACAACATAAATAAATAACCCTAAGAAGAATAAGAAATTACCTAATTCCATCCAGCTTAAACCTGTCCAGTGATGACCAACAGTACCAGGCATTACAATCATAATCATATCTAAATAATGTCCAACAAAAATAATTGTTCCAACAAATACTAAGAAGTAAAAATTACGTTTACTATCGCGGCTCATTAACATTACTAATGGGAATAATAAGTTGATTAATAATACTGTCCACATTAAAGCTTTATAAGATTCCCAACGAAGTTTATAATAAACAACCTCTTCTGGCATATCAGCATACCAAATTAGCATGAATTGTGAATAGTATAAATATGTCCAAAGTACAGAGATAGCAAACATCCATTTACCCATATCATGCACAGTACTTTCTGTTACAAAATCTAAATAACCTAAACGTTTTAACCAAACTATTAAAATTGTTACAGTAATCATAGCACTAACCCACATACCTGAAAACACATACCAGCCCATCATTGTAGAGAACCAATGTGTATCAATACTCATTAACCAATCCCAAGCAGAAGTTGATGATGTATAAGCAAATAATACTAAAAAGTACGCGCTAATTTTAACATTTTTCCAGTGAATTTTTTTTGCTTCATCATAATCAACTTTATCGGCTTCTAATGAATTTTTCCTTAATTTCATTGTGAAATAAATCCAAATTGCCATATACAAAATTGTTCTAATCCACCAGAAAACACCAAAATATCCAATTTTTCCTGCAATTACTTTATCATAATTTGGAGAGTTAACATCAGCCACACCTTCTGTCATCCAAGGATAAATAGTGTTCATGTGAATTTGTCCAAATATAAAAATCAAAAACAAAAATGATAAACCAAAAGGCAAATATGTTGTAACTGCTTCAACAATACGTTTAATTGAAGTTGCCCAACCTGCTTCAGCAGCATATTGTAATGCTAAAAAGAATACAGAAGCCAATGCAATGCCCATAAAATAAAATGAACCAACAAATAAATTTGCCCATGCACGATTATGTGCATAATGATGGTCTTCTGAATTGGTGTCAAAAACAAACATACAAATAATGGAAATCAATCCAACTGCCATCAATATCATTGATGTCATTTTTGTTTTTGAAGGAAATACGAAATTTAATTTATCAGTGTTCATATTTTAATAATTCTGTTGTGTCTTATAAATTCGTTTATTACTATTATTTTGTTGGTGCAACTGAAGCTGTTTCAACTACTGCTGGTGCTTTAGCAGTACTATCAGTAGCTACTGTTTTAGGTCCTTGTAACTTTTGCACATAATGAACTAATTTCCAACGCTCTTCAGTATTTAAAATACTTGAGTGATTACCCATTGAATTTTTACCGTAAGTAATTGAATGGAATATTTTTCCTTCAGGTAAATTTTTCAAAGCGCCATTGTATGCAGGAGGTGGACCAGGTAATTTACCACCGACTTTACCATCACCAGCGCCTGTAGCACCATGACAATGAATACAAAATTTACCATATAATACTTCACCTTCTTTTTCAACTTCAGCAGTTAAAGCAATTGGATTTTTTAAATATAATCCTGCTTGCTCATATCCTTCTGGAGTATTTGGATACACATAAGGCATATAACCTCTAGCAATAGTTCCTTTAACTGGCAACATTGCACTGTTCAAAGTGTCATCACCAATAATATAAGTTCCATAATTTTCTACTGATGGAGAACGGTACATGTCTGGCATGAATTCAAAACCTGGACTGTTTGCGTCTTTTTTACCACATGAAGTAAAACCTGCAACTAACATTACTGCGAAAGTTCCGCAAGTAATAAGTTTCAAATTTTTATAAGATATGTTCATTAGTATAATTTTTAATTTTTTTAAATCGTAGTAATTAGTAAGCTGGTTCAATTGTTAAAGTGCCTTTGTAGTTAATTTCTTCAGCACCAGTTGAACGTAAAATTTCGTCTGCTTTTTTAGATTGCTCTTCGTTTAACTCCAAATAAATCATGAATTTATCATCAGTTGTACGAGGATCTGGATTTTTTGGTCGAGCACCTGGCACTAACATACAACGTAATAGATACGTTAATGCCATGCCGTGTGCTGCACAAAAAATTGTAGCTTCAAATGAAATTGGTATAAATGCGGGAATTGCAAAATAGTAAGACCAATTTGGTTTTCCGCCAATGTCATTTGGCCAATCATGCACCATCATATACCACATCATTAATGTAGCTAATCCTAAACCTGTTAGTCCATAAATAAATGAACAAATTGCTAAACGAGTACGTGGTACTCCAATTATTGGGTCTATTCCGTGTACTGGAAAAGGAGTATAAACTTCGTTGATACGAATTCCAGAAGAACGCAATTTTTTACACCCTTCCAACATTGGAACTTCGTCTGAATAAATGCCGTGTATAATGTTTTTTGTTATCATATTATTTTATAATAATTCTTTTAAATCAATAATTAGTGAGCGTGCTCTGCAGCTAATTTTTTATGTTCTTCACCAGATGATTTTAAAATTGATTTTAATTCAGCCTGAGCAATTACTGGGAAAGTACGAGAGTATAATAAGAATAATGTAAAGAACATTCCTATTGTACCAACAAAAATACCCACATCAATAAAAGATGGTGAATAAGAGTTCCAAGTTGAAGGTAAATATGTACGACATAATGTTGGTACGATAATTACAAAACGCTCAAACCACATACCGATATTTACTACAATTGATAAAACAAATGTAAATGCGATACTAGTACGTAATTTTTTGAACCAGAATAATTGAGGAGAAATAACGTTACATGTCATCATAATCCAATAAGCCCAAGCCATAGGACCAGTTGCTCTGTTTAAGAATGCATATTGTTCCCATTCTACTCCAGAATACCAAGCCATAAATAACTCTGTTAAATAAGCAACCCCAACAATTGAACCTGTAACAATAATTACAATGTTCATGTATTCAATATGTTTAATAGTTAAATAAGCCTCTAATTTGTATACTTTTCTTACAATAATCATTAAAGTTAATACCATTGCAAACCCAGAGAATACCGCACCAGATACGAAATATGGAGGGAAGATTGTTGTATGCCATCCTGGAACAACAGAAGTAGCAAAGTCAAATGATACAATAGAGTGAACCGAGAATACTAATGGTGTAGATAAACCAGCTAATACTAATGAAACTTCTTCAAAACGACTCCAGTGACGAGCGCTTCCACCCCAACCGAATGATAATAATGAATAGATTTTTTTCATTTTTGGTTTAACAACTCTATCACGAATCATTGCAAAATCAGGAATTAAACCAATATACCAGAAAACAATAGATACTGTTGCATAAGTTGATACCGCGAAAACGTCCCATAATAATGGTGAGTTAAAGTTAGGCCATAATGATCCAAATTGATTTGGTAATGGGAATAACATATAATCTAACCAAGGACGACCTGTATGTAATGTTACGAAAATAGCCGCACATAATACCGCAAAGATTGTCATAGCCTCTGCAGAACGGTTAATTGCCATACGCCATTTTTGACGGAATAATAATAATACCGCAGAAATTAATGTACCAGCGTGACCAATACCAATCCACCATACGAAGTTGGTAATATCCCAAGCCCAATCAACACCGTTATTAGAACCCCAGGCTCCAATACCAACACCAATTGTGTATGATAAACATCCAATACCCCACATAAAAGCTAGTACAGATATGGTAAATAAAACATACCATAATCTATTTGCTTTACCTTCTATAGGCGCAATAATATCGTCAGAGATTTTTCGGTAACTAGGGTTACCTAATATCAATGGTTCTCTTATCTGTGATTCTGCGTGCATATTATTATTAATTCAGAATTTATAACTAGTTTTTTATTATTTATTTTATCTTATGAATGATGTTCTTCTTTATGAGCTTCACCTTTTTCTTCATGCTTAGCAGCTGCATGTTCTTC
>CALMMX010000092.1 GCA_937868545.1 uncultured Bacteroidota bacterium | reverse complement strand
TGCATACCAATAACTTGTAAAGCTGGTCTAATAGGTGCTCCGTATTTTCTGGTTAAACCAGAAATCATAGCATCCGCCATACCAGTTTCTACCATCATGCTACCAAAGTAATTTCTATCGCGCATTAATTTTCTTGAATCGTATTGGGTTAAACCACGACGTTGGTGTTTTTTCCACAATAAATCGCCAAACTCAATTCTACGTGCTTCTTCCTCTGGCAACCAAGCATCAATAATAGGTGTATCTCCCATATCAATTTGGTGCTCTTCCATTAAAGCCAAAATACGCTCTTTATTACCTAATAAAATTGGTTTAGCAATACCTTCGTCTTTAGCTAACTGGGCAGCTTTTAATATTTTATAGGTATCAGCCTCAGTAAATACAACGCGTTTCGGGTTAGACTTAGCTTTATTAGCAAGGCTACGCATTAACTTATTATCTTTTCCTAATCTGTTATCTAATTCTATTTTATAAGCATCCCAATCTGTAATATTGCGTTTTGCAACACCACTTTCAATTGCAGCTTTTGCTACTGCAGAACTTACCATTGAAATTAAACGATTATCAATAGGTTTAGGAATAATGTATTCAGTACCAAAGCTTAAATTTGTATTACCATAAGCAAGGTTTACATAATCTGGCACCGATTCTTTTGCTAGAGCAGCAATAGCAAGAGCAGCAGCTAATTTCATTTCTTCATTAATACAAGTAGCTCTAACATCTAAAGCACCTCTAAAAATAAAAGGGAAACCTAATACATTATTTACTTGATTAGGATGATCGCTTCTGCCTGTAGCCACGATAATATCAGGACGAGCAGCAATAGCATCTTCGTATGGAATTTCGGGCGTAGGGTTTGCTAATGCAAATACAATGCAATTAGGCGCCATAGAGCGCACCATATCTTGAGTTAATATATTTCCTTTAGATAATCCAACAAATACATCAGCACCATTAATGGCTTCTTCTAATGTGTTTACAGAAGTGTTATCGCTAGCAAAGAATGTTTTATACTGATCTAAATCTGTACGGTTTTTATTAATAACACCTTTACTATCGAGCATTAAAATATTTTCTTTTTTAACACCTACCGCTATGTACATTTTAGCACATGAGTTTGCAGAAGCACCAGCGCCATTAATTACTAATTTAACTTCGCTAATTTTTTTACCAGAAATTTCTACTGCATTTAATAAACCTGCAGATGAGATAATTGCTGTACCATGCTGGTCATCGTGCATTAAAGGAATATTTAATTCTTCTTTTAATCTACGCTCAATTTCAAAGCACTCAGGCGCTTTAATATCTTCGAGGTTAATACCACCAAAAGTAACAGCAATGTTTTTAACTGTATTTACAAATTCATCAATATTTTTTGTACTTACTTCAATGTCAAACACATCAATATCAGCAAATATTTTAAATAATAATCCTTTACCTTCCATTACAGGTTTTGATGCTAATGCACCAATATCACCTAATCCTAAAACAGCAGTACCATTTGAAATAACAGCTACTAAATTTCCTTTAGCAGTGTATTTATAAGCATCTTCTTCGTTTTTTTCAATTTCTAAACATGGTTCGGCAACACCAGGAGAATAAGCTAAAGTTAAATCACGTTGTGTGCTGTATGGTTTGGTAGGAATTACTTCAATTTTTCCAGGTCTTCCTTGAGAGTGATAATCAAGGGCATCTTGTTTTCTAAATTTTGCCATAAATGTTAAATTTAAGAGAACGAAGTTACTCTTTTTAAGTAGAAATTAATAATTAATATTCTCTTTTAAATTACTATTTTAGTATTCTTAAGACACTTACAAACTAATACGTTTAAATACTTTATTATGAAAAAAAATATACTTTTAATTGGACTTACTTTATTAAGCTTCTGTTCATTTTCACAAATAACTATAGTGGATAGTATTTTTTCGGGAGGAATGTATAGAAACTACAGATTATATGTTCCTGCTGCCTATACAGGCAGTAGCGCTCGTCCTTTAATTATTAATATGCACGGATATACAAGCAATGCCTTACAACAACAGTTTTATAGCAATTTTACACCAATTGCAGATACTGCCAATTTTTTAATGGTTTTTCCAAATGGTACATTTTCTGGAACGAGCCAATACTGGAATGCAGGAATTAGCACAGCTGGTGCTAATGATATTGGATTTTTATCGAACTTAATAGATTCATTAAAAGCAAGCTATAATATTGATTTAAACTGTGTTTACTCTACTGGTATGAGTAATGGTGGTTTTATGAGTCATACCTTAGCTTGTGAATTAAGCAATAGAATAACAGCTATAGCTTCAGTTACAGGAAGCATTTTTATTACACAATTTGGAAGCAATTGCCACCCTACCCGACCAATTCCAGTTATGCAGGTACATGGCACAGCAGATGGCACAGTTCCTTATATTGGAAATTCAACGATGGTGCCTGTTGACTCAGTAGTTAAATATTGGGTAACAAAAAATAGTTGTAATCCTGTTCCATCTTACAGTGCAGTTCCAAACATTAGCACAACAGATGGTTGCACTGCTGATCATTATTTATATAGTGGTGGAAGCCTTGGAAGTACAGTGGAATTATATAAAGTAAATGGAGGAGCTCATACATGGCCAGGTGCACCAATTGCAATTGGTGTAACAAATCAAGATTTTATTGCATCAAAAGAAATATGGCGCTTTTTTAGACCATTTAAATTAAATGCTTTAACTAATATTTTACATTCTGAAAAAGAGAACTTAAACTTTAAATTATTTCCTAATCCAGCAGCAAATACTATTTCATTAATGTTTGACGGATATGAAAATAAAACTAAAACTGTTGTAATTACTTCAATTATAGGAGAACAAGTAAGTGAGGCTATTCTTACAAATGACAAAGTAATAAATGTAAATAAACTTGATAAAGGTATTTATACTTTAACTTTACTTATTGATGGCAAAGCGATTAGTAATACTAAGTTTATAAAGGAATAAATACAGTTAAATTTATTTTTATTTATTATTTCAAATAACTAGATTAAGTAACAATCAATAAGTCAATTTTATTTTTAATTGTTCTTTTTGCTTGGCAAAAAAGAACCAAAAACCCAAGACGAAAGACCAAATCCGTTTTTCATCGCACAGCCTACCCTTCATCTCCTCCTGAAAAACTAGGATTTCACACTCTTTCGTCAACACCAACCGCACACTTACCAACGTATAATAAATGTACTAATAATAAAAAGATATCTATTTAAAGAATAAGAAAAAATAAATTCTTTAACGCAATTCAAATTAATATTAATTCAATATTTTAATTAAACACACAGCATTCTATTTAAAAACAAAAAAAGCTACCTAAAAGGTAGCTTTTTAAAGTTTAAATAAGTTCGAATATTACTTAGTTGGATTTCTGTAGTATGTTTTGTTTTCTAAAAATTCATTAATAGAAATTAAAGAAGGTTTAGGTAATTTTTCGTAGTATTTAGAAATTTCAATTTGCTCTCTGTTTTCAAAAATCTCTTCTAAGTTATCAGAATGGCTAGCAAACTCAGCTAATTTAGCAGATAACTCTTCTTTCATTTCTGAACTAATTTGGTTAGCACGTTTTGAAATGATAGCAATTGATTCATAAATATTACCAGTTGGAGCATCAAAATTTCTGATGTCACGAGTTACAGTACTTTGGTCAGCATTAGTTTTTTTAAAATCCATGTTATAGTTTATTAATGTTGGTTTTCATTTTTTGGCAACTTTCGTAAATGCTTTCAGCTTTTGACAAAAAGTTACTTTTAGGGTACAAATCTAGTAATTTTAAATAACTTTCCATAGCTAAATTTAATCTTTCTAACTTTTTGGATTCCAAACTGTTAACTGCCAAAAGGTAATAAGAGTTAATAGTAACGTATAATAATTCGTCAATTTTTGGCGATTCAGGAAATTCTTTCATGAAATTTTTTGAGTTAGCAATTGCAGCTTTGTAATCGCTAATATGAAAATACTGTAAAGTAATATCGTATTCTTTTTTCTCTAATTTCCCTCTTAATAAATCGTAAATTTTATTACATGAATCAATACGTGAACTCTCAGGATATTGATCAATAAAATTTTGCAATTCGGCCATTGCATTTTTAGTATCCGTTTGATCTAACCTATAAGCGGGAGAATTTAAATAATAGCAATACGCATTCATAAACAAACATTCCTCTGCATGTTTACCTGCTGGAAAGTTTCTATAATAATTTTTGAAATGAAATTGCGATAAGGCGTAATCTCCTTGGTAATAGTTACAATACGAATAATAATAATAAATTTCTTCTGCTTTATCAGTTCCTTTGTATACAGGAATTAATTCCTCATACAAACCTGTAGCTTTAATGTAATTGGCTTTTTGATAATATTGATTAGCTCTTTCTAATTTAAGTTCATAATTAGAACTCTTTAATAGTTTATTATAACCATCACAACTTACTAAGAAAATTGAGGTTAATACTGATAAATATAAAAGGCTTTTTTTCAAAACTTAGCAAAGATAATTTAATTTATGAAATGGCTTTGTGTTTTGGAAAAAGAATTAAAAATTTTAAGATTTTTTGGTAAATAGAATATTTTATGTTTTTGGAAAATTGAACATTGATAACGCAGATTATTATAATGGAAAATGATTTCTTTTCAAAATTGAAAAAGCGACAAATCTCAATTTTATACAATAATTTTTAATGTTTTACTTTTTTGCAATCAGGAAAAAGCACAATGTCGCACAAATCTGGTAAAGGTTCTAAATGACCTTCTTTATCTTCGGCTAATATTTTAGTTAAACAAATTTTAGTGGCCGCTTTTCTTTTTTTGGTAAAATAATTTATCACTTTATCAGAAAATTTATTTCCCATGATTTTGTTTTCATATAAATTTCCATTTTCTGAATAAGAAATTACAAATGATTTTATAACCTCTTCATGCGGATTTCCGTATTTATCAAAGGCAACCACTTTATATTCGGTTTCATCAAAAGCAGCCTTAACAAAAGCAGATTCCTTTTTTACCTTTATTGACTTTACTTCGCTATTCTCTTGAGCCAAGCACTGATTGGTAAATAAAGCAAATAATATATAAAATAAAGGTATTTGGTATAGGTGTTTAAGCATTTAATTTATTGTTAATATGCTTAATAGCTTCTGCGGTATTAGTGTTATCAGTTTTATTTGATTTTAAAATTGCCATTGCCTTTTTTAAAGTATCAGAATCTATTTCAGCATCCATTTCGAGTATAACGGTAAGTGCTTCAAAAGATACAAGGAAATCTGAAGAATTTACTAATTCAACAAACATCAAATAATCCTTACTAAAATCTAATCCAGTTTCCCAGCATGCTGCCAATAATGACGCTTTTTGCTTTAAATTTTTAGTTTTTTGAATCGCAGAAACTAAAATTGTGGTAGCATTATTTTCTTTTAACTTAATTAAAGCTTCATCTTTTTCTTCGCGAGAAGTTTTAGGACTAACCAAAATGGTCACTAAATCGCCATTAGCAATGTTTTTTTTGCTAGTATCATCGCTACCAATAATAAGCGTTGCATACTCTTTTTCATCAAAAAGTTTCGCTGGATCTATTTCCGGAACTATATCACCTTTTAATTCCTCAGGTAAATCATCTAAATCAAATTCTTCGTTGTGTTTCATATTCAATCAATTTTTATAAACTCATCATATCTTTTAATTTTACTGCCTGGCGGCGTGAAATTTCAATTTCTTGTCCACCTTTTAGTTTAACCATTAAACCACCGTTAAACCAGGTTTCAATACTATCTACCCAGCTTAAATTAATGATGTGCTTTCTGCTAGCTCTAAAAAAGTGTTTTTCATTTAAACGTTCTTCTAAGCTATTTAAACTTCTTAAAATTAAAGGCCTAAATGTATCAAAATAAACTCGAACATAATTGCCTTCACTTTCAAATAATCTTACATTATTTAACCTTACAAACCATGTTTTTTCACCATCCTTAATAAATACTTGGTCTGTTTCGCTTAAAGGAGTGGTATTATCCTTTTTTTCATAAACATCTTTTAAGGTCAGTTTTTTAATTGTTTCGGCTAATCGCTCAGGAGAAACAGGTTTTAACAAATAATCAAAGGCATTAACTTCAAACGCTTTTATAGCGTATTCATCATGCGCAGTTACAAATACTACATCTGGCAAGGCAGAAACTTCTTCAATAAGCTCCAATCCAGTTTTTCCAGGCATTTGCATATCCAAGAAAATTACATCAGGATTTAATTCTGCAATTTTTTCTTTTGCCGATTGTGCATTGTTGCATTCTGCAATTACCTCAATATCTTTATGAACTGCCAACAAATTTTTTAACTCTTGGCGTGCAAGTCTTTCGTCATCAATAATTATTGCTTTCATTTATTAAATTGTTTAATGGTTATTGTACTTAAAACGTTATTATCATTGGTGTTTTGTAAACTAAAACTTGCATTTGCACCA
>CALMMX010000091.1 GCA_937868545.1 uncultured Bacteroidota bacterium | reverse complement strand
CAATTTAAAACAACAGATAATCAAAAATATGATGCTGAATACAATAACACAATAGTGCCCTTTTCGATTTTTGGAGATCAGGTGAATAATCAAAAAGCAGCTTTTCAAAATTATAATGGTCAGTTGTTGTACAAAAAAACATTTCCAAAAGTAGGGAAGGAGTTAAGTTTTGATGCTAACTATAATTATACGACTTCAAAAAATGGGTATCTGTTTAATACGTCAACTCATTTAGATCCTGATACCACTTATATACCAAGTACTTATCAAAAAAATGTTGGATCAACAAATGCTAATCAATTTGTATTTCAAATGGATTACGTCAATCCAATTTCTGATACGCGAAAATTTGAAGCAGGTATCAAAGCATTTTATAAAAATTCAATAAGCGAAAATAATACATCTCGCGCAACAGGTAGCGAAGATAGTTATCAAAGAGATAGCATCATGAGTAACCGTTATTTGATTGATGATATCGTGAATGCTGCTTATGTGAATTATAATGATAAGATGTTTTGGAATATTGGTTATCAAGCTGGCTTGAGATTTGAGCAATCTTACTATGCAGGAAATATTACTGATAAAAAACAAAAATTCTCTTACAGTTATCCAAGTACAGCAGATGATATTTTGAAATCTATTTTCCCTGGCATTTATTTTTCAAAGAAATTAAAGAAAAGTCAGGAAGTACAATTAAATTTTAGTAGAAAAATTCAACGTCCAAATTTCTTTCAGTTAATGCCATTTGTGATGTTTGCTGATAAACAAAACTACCGTATTGGTAATCCTGAATTAAAACCTGAGTTTAAAAATATTTCAGAATTAAACTATAACAAAATATTTTCAAAAGGTAGTTATTTAGCATCTGGTTATTTTCGTTACGAAGAACAACCAATCACAGATGTGGCATACCCAGATCCAGATCCTTCGAAAACAGACGTGTTAGTTAACACAACCATTAATGGAGATAATGCGATACGCTATGGCTTAGAAAACACCTTTAAATGGACTTTTTGGAAAAATTTAGACTGGACCATAAATGCCAATGCATACTATATTTACATGAAAGGTAAAATTGTTCCAACCGAACCAGAGGTGAAGGCAGAAGGCTATGCTTGGAACGCTAAAACCACAATTTCTTATAAATTTCCTAAAAACATTACTCTTCAAGTAAATGGTAATTATGAGTCACCTAAAATTTTATTGTTAGGTGTTGCTAACGAAATTTATTCTATGGATGTATCTTTGAATTATATGTATCAAACCAAATGGATTTTTAACGCCACTTTAAGTGATGTATTTAATACACGCCGCATGGGAACACATTTTGAAACGCCTTACTATAATCAAGATTTATCGCGTCGCCGTGAGTCTCGCTATTTTAGATTTACGGTTACTTATTTATTTGGTAAAATGGATGCTTCCATTTTTAAACGAGGTAAGCAAATGAAAGGAATGGGAGGTCAGGAAGGAAATCAGGACGGTCTTGATTTTAAATAGAGGGTTATTTCCTAAAAAAACACAAAAAGAGCCCTGCTTAAAAGTTGGGCTCTTTTATTGTATAAGTGGTTAGTCAAACACAACAATTTTATTTACATTCGTTACATAATAAAAATACAACATGATTCAATTAAAATCTTTTTTATCCTTAGCATTAGCTTTTACGGTAGTATGTGCAAATGCTCAAACACAAACCAAAACACCTACGCCAACTAAAACTTTAAAAGAAGGTTCAAAGGTTCCATCTCTTAATTTTGAATACGCATTAAACGATCCTTTTAAAGCTAGAATTTATACTTTAAAAAATGGTTTAAAAGTATATATGAGTGTTTATAAAAACGCTCCTCGTATTCAAACATACATCGCTGTGAGAGCTGGTAGTAAAAATGACCCTGCAACGGCAACTGGTTTAGCTCACTATTTAGAGCATATGGTTTTTAAAGGAACTGATAAATTTGGCACAAAAGATTTCGCGAAAGAATCAGTTGAGATTACAAAAATCGAAAACTTATATGAAACATATCGTCAAACAAAAGATGATGCACAACGTAAACAAATTTATCATCAAATTGATAGTATCTCTGGCGTAGCAGCAAAATATGCGATTGCTAACGAGTATGATAAAATGTTAGCAGGTATTGGCGGACAAGGAACAAATGCCTTTACATCTTTCGATCAAACAGTTTATGTAAATGATATTCCATCAAATCAATTAGAAAATTGGTTGAAAATTGAAGCAGAACGTTATCGTAAACCAGTGTTACGTTTATTTCATACTGAGTTAGAAGCCGTTTATGAAGAAAAAAATCGTGGTTTAGATAGTGATAATAGTAAATTATGGGAAGCTGTATTTGCAGGATTATTCACAAATCATACTTACGGTAAACAAACAACCATTGGAACAATTGACCATTTAAAAAATCCTTCCATGAAAGAAATCATGAAGTATTTTAATGCTAATTATGTACCTAACAACATGGCTATTTGTTTAAGTGGAGATTTTGACCCAGACGAAACGATTAAATTAATTGAAAAGCATTTTGGCACCATGGCATCAAAACCAGTTGCGCCTTATACTTTTGAAAAAGAAACGCCTATTACACAAAAAGTAGTTAAAGAAATTATAGGACCTGATGCCGCTAATTTAGCAATGGCTTGGCGTTTTGCTGGCACAGGAAGTAAAGATGCCGATATGATTACTTTAATTAATTTGTTATTAAGTAATGGCAGAGCTGGTATGTTAGATTTAAATTTAAATCAACAACAAAAAGTATTAAATAGTGGTGGTTTTGCTTATGTATTAAAAGATTATGCCACTCATATCTTATTTGCTGAACCTAAAGAAGGGCAATCGTTGGAAGATGCAGAAAAATTATTATTAGATCAATTGGACTTGTTGAAAAAAGGAGAAGTTGCTGATTGGCTGCTGCGAG
>CALMMX010000090.1 GCA_937868545.1 uncultured Bacteroidota bacterium | reverse complement strand
GAATACAAAACTATTTTACAAGTTCAGTATTACTTTTTAATTTACCAAACATATAACCAATACTTAGTTGGAAATTTTGACTATAGGTGTTTTTGTATATTACAGCATGGTCGCCACCCCCATTCATGAGTATATTACTATTGATTTCTGAAATATAACTAGCAAATTCTAATAAAATTCTATTACTTCTAATTGGAAAATAATGACCAAGATGTAATTCACATGAATAAGTTGCCTTTAATAATGGCTCATAGCCATCTCTTGTATTTGTTTCTGATTTTACTATTCGAACACATGGGGAAACCCCAATATCAAAATAAAAATACCTTGTGTTAATGGAAACTAAAAGTGGTGCTCTAATATAAGCATTATAAAAACTTTTAAAACTCGTATCATTATTAGGTGAACCTCTATAATTAGTAACCAACGAAAATTCATGTCCCACAGCCAAAATTGAAACGCCTGTTTTAAAAGAAAAATTATTTCTAAAATTATAATTGCATTTATATTCAACTGAAGGGTAATATAAAGGTTTAATATTAAAAATATGAGGATTATCTATAATATGCCTATTAGAGTAATTGTAAGATACAGCAATTCCTTTATCTTTTTTGGGTAAGGTTTGTGCAATGAACACATTTGACAAAAATAATAGTAAGATAAAACTCTTCATGAATACAAAACTATTTTACAAGTTCAGTATTACTTTTTAATTTACCAAACATATAGCCAATACTTATCTGGAAATTATTGGTTAAATTGTTTCTTTGCTTACGTTCATAATAATTATCTGGCAAAATAACATTTGAATAAAATTCAGATGCGTAATACGATAATTCAACAAACAACCTTCTTTGTTTTATATGAATATATTTTCCAAAATGAAATTCTATTGTTGATGATAAACCAAGAACACTTAACTCTTCTGATCCTTTTGAAGGATTTGTTGAATATGAATCCGACGCAAACCTTAACAACAACGATGTTCCAATATCAAAATAATATCTGTTTTTATTAAACGAGCATAGTATCGGAGCTCTTAAATAATAATGTCTTGCTTTATATTTATAGTTGTAATAAGTTATATCCTTATGACCAGCTATAAATAATGAAAATCCAGATTTAAGCGAAAATTTATTACTAATGTTCCAATTTCTTTTATAATCTAATGTAGCAAAGTAAACAGCTTTTGTCTCATCAATTTTATAACCAATTAAATATCTATTAGAACAATTATATGATAAAGAAATTCCAAAATCCTTTTTGGGAAGAGGTTGTGTATAAATTTTATAACTTAAAACAAAAATAAATATTAAATATAACTTATTCATTAATTATAAATTAAGCTCTATTAACGAAATAAATACAATTTTTTTACTACCTAATTTTATTTCTTTTAAAACAATATCTTCATTAATTCATAAAACACTATTTCATCACTACAATTTTTCGTTGAACAGATTTTTGGTGATTACTAAATTTAATAAAATAAACGCCAGCACTAAACTTACTTAAATCAATTGTTTGGTCGCCTTTAAAATCAGTGGTTTTAAACAATAGTTCTCCAGTAATTGAAAACAACTCTAAACTATTAAATTCATTTGTTGGTTGATTAATTTGAATGTAATTAGATGTTGGATTTGGATAAATAAAAACAGATTCATTTTTACTAATTGATATGTCATTAGAAGTAATAACACCATTGTATTTAACTTGAGCTTGATTTGCACTAATTATTAAATCAGACAAACTATCACCAACAACTAAAGCAAATGCAATTTTTATAGTTTGACCTGGCTCTATTAAATATGGACCTGTACTCATCACATTTAAAACATCTGCACCTAACCCACTAACACCCGCTACTAATCTATTAGTTGATAAAGTTTTATATTTCTCTTTAGTATCAAAACCATTTGAAATATCTACTCCTCCTGCTCCACCAGAAACATTATCAATTGCATAAAAATTAGCGCCTGCTGTGTTTGTAAGCAACTTAATTCCTGCATATTTACCCGAGGTTCCTGAATAATAGCTATAACCAGTTTTAGAAGTTACATCATAGTTACTTTTATTTTGTGAAAAAGTAGCTCCATCAATATCCCAATCCACACATATTCCCGCATAGGTTTGTTTTAAAGTATCTGTAGCATGAATGTTTTTTATATAATATTCCCAAATAACAAATTTTCTGTTAGGTGCTGTGCTCCATGAAAATGTATTTTGATTAACCTCAACATTTAATGGACTTACAGATAGATTATCATTCATTTTAGCTTTAGTATCAAAATCTGAAAATGGGATAAGTGTATTTCTTGCAATGCGAGTCATTACATAAAAATCATTATCATTTGAACCACCAAATAGTGCGCCTCTATTGCAATCGGATACATGAGATGAGTCCTTCCCAATCATTAAACCAGCATCAAACATTAAATCTTTACCACTATAGTTAAACCCTAATCCTTGAATTTGACCATCTTGGTTATAACCAATTCGACCTCTGCTAGTTGCTGTAGTAGAGATATCATTGTTAGTTATATTAATATAATCCACATTAATATAAACTGTAAAAAACTGTTTTGCAAGGTATGCACCATCTTGCATAGTAACTTCAAAATTTATTGCTTGATTTATTGGAATAATTCCTGTTAACTTAAATCTAAAAGGATCAGCTGTATTAGTAAAACTTGCCAAAGTGTTTAAAACACCAATAGAGGTTGTATTATCAACAGAAACAGCATAAGCTGATAAAGGAGTAACCGTTACATTTAGAGCAGATGTAGGATTTAAATAATTAATGAAGGTGCCAATTATAAAAAGTGTATCGCCTGCTATAAACGATTCATCATTATGATCTGAAATATTTTTATTTGAAAACACCACACTTGGCGATGGTGGATCGGTTAATGCTCTAAATAAATTTATTCTACCAGAACCCAATTTATTTATAAATGAAGGGTTTACAGGATAAATATTATCAGCTGTAACTTTTAACCTCTCTGCTATTTGCAAGCCATTATAAGCAGGAAACTGTTTTTTTACTATACCCGCTGCACCCGCCACAACAGGCGAAGCCATAGAGGTTCCTGTTAACTGAGTATAGGAGTTTCCAGACCATGTAGAATTTATTAAACTACCAGGAGCTGCTACATCCACTTGATAACCATAGTTTGAAGTTGAGTGCTTAACATCTGTGCTAGTTGTATTAGCTATACTAAAAACATATTCATAAGAAGCAGGATAAAAATCAGTGTCGGCCCCACCATTACCAGCAGCCGCCACAACTAAACAGTTTTTATTTATAGTTGCATAAGTTACCATATCTTGTCCAAATTGCGAGGCCCCATTTCCTCCCCATGAACAATTAACTATTGAACAACCATGGTCAGCAGCATACTTAATACCTTCGTATGCAGCAACCAAACTACCGCTAGCATCGGCAATTTTTACTGGCAAAAACTTACATTCAAAACCAACTCCAGCAATACCTATTCCATTATCTGTACTACCCGCTGCAATTCCGCTCACATGCACACCATGTGGAGTTCCTTGATAAGTAGCGTCGTTGTCATTCATTCCTAAATCCCATCCTTTATAATTATCTGTAAATCCATCGCCATCATTATCAATTCCATCAATTACATCTGCATAATTACGTTTAATAGCATTTGTTAAATCTGAATGTGTTAATTCTGTGCCAGTATCAGTAATACCTATAACAATTGCCGAATCTCCTTTATTAATATTCCATGCATTAAATGCATTTATAGTTAACAAATGGTATTGGTCTGTAGGATTAGCAAAAGGATCACTTGGAGCATACAAAGAGTTTGGAACAATATGAGGTTCTACATAACAGAAAAGACCAGTGCTCATTAACTTACTCACTACCTTTTCTACTGAAAAACTTTGGGTGTAATTAAATTCATAAATAAGTGTAACATCCACTAAATCTTGCCCTAAATTATTTTTCAAATTTAAAGGCGATACATCATGAGGAAATTTTTTGTGTAAATTGTAAACACCTAAAACACTTGAGTAAGCTAAAAAACTTGGATGAGATATCGAATTTACATCACAAAAACTTTTAAAGCTTGGTTTTACTTTCAATAGTATTGTTTTATCAATAAAATCATAATTACCAGAATGTATTATGGTTTGCGCTTTTACTCCTAAAACAAGAAACAAGCTAATATATATGTAAAATCTAAAAGCCATGGGGTTATATAAATTATTTCCTTTATTAAATGTAATGAAAAAAATTAAAATAAACCATTAAGGAAGTAAATATCCTTTGTGTTTATCATACTTTTCGAGAGTGCGAATACCAGACGAACTGATGTGCTCAAATTCCTTATCACAAAATACATTTACAATTTTTATATCTGGCTTTAATTCTTGAATGTATCGGTACTGATTTTGTTCATACTGAAAATCAGTTGAGTTTCTTAAACCACGCACTAAAGTAACATCATATCCAAGCGAATCAACATAATCAGTAAGTAATCCGTTGTATTCAGTTAATTGTCTGTTTCCAATAGTTTTAGGTATATCCCAAGTGCGAACTGTTTTGTCAGGGTTTTTTCCAAATGCAATAATTACTTTATCAAACAGTTTTTCTGCTTTTTGCAATACATTATAATGCCCTTTGTGAAAAGGATTAAAGCTGCCGGCAAAAACAGCTATGTTGGGTTGAACAACATTTACATAATCTATTAACGAATTTAGATTTCCGTTTTTATTTAATTGTTTTAAAACTTCTAAGCGTTTTAACTTATAAATACTGTAATCAACAAACTGAAACTCCTTAAAAATTTGTTTTTCATAAGTAATTAGTTTATCAAAAGAACTTGATAATATTGCTAAATCAGCATTTATAAACTCTTCCGAAAATTCCACGTTAGGAATATGGTGCTTTGTATCTAATATTAATTGTTTAACATGTTCCTTCTGTGCTTGAGTTAATGATGTGTTTTTTGCAGAATCAATAAAAAATAAAGCAGAGTCTTCTTCATTAGTAGCAGACTGAGGATTGTAAATGATATCATGAAAAATTGCTGTCAAAAACAATTCGTCCTGTTTTAATAAATTGGTATTATTTAAATTTTGCAATACATCTTGAATGTGATCAAGTGTATGATAAAAACGATGTGGCTCATCGTATGCTTTAATTAAATCTGCATCGAATTGCAATTGTTGTAATCGATTTGATATTTCGGCTTTTGTCATTTTTTTATTTTTAACCGCAGAGTTTGCAGAGTTTTTCGCAAAGATCGCGGAGTTTAGAATGTGTCTTCTCTTTTCTTGATGCAAATATCTTAGCGTTCTTTGGGGTTAAGCTTTTTTCTTTAAATAAAACAAGGTACTGCAATTAGTTTTTTGCAAAACTTTACTTGCTTGTTCTTTTATTTGCTGAGCAGTAACTTTTTGATAATTTTCTATTTCTAAATTAATCAGATTTGCATCGCCCAATAATTCTGAAATTGCCAAATTGGTAGCTTTATTCAACACATCGGCCTCACTATACGTTACTGTTGATTCTACTTTGTTTTTACATTTTTGAAGTTCTTCTTCACTTACCAATTCAGTTTGCATTTTAGCAATTTCGGCATCTATTCCAGCTTCAGCATCTTCAATACTTATACCATCATTTACCTTACCAGAAATAACAAACAACCCTTTATCAAAATCACCCATTACATAAGCATGAATATCACTAAACAATTGTTTGTCTTTTATTAAATTCTTGTATAAACGAGAAGAATTTCCTCTTGACATCACATCTGAAATCAAATCAATTGTGTGGTACTCTGCATCTGTTCGAGCGCACATACGATATGCTCTATAAATACTATTTATAGGAACATCTCTTTCAACGGTTAAGCTTCTATATTCGGTTTGTGGGGGCTCAACTGGCAAATTTCTTTTAGGTTTTAAACCTGCGTCAATTGGTGCAAACCATTTTTCGCACAATTGTTTCACATTGTCTAATTCAACATTTCCTGCAACAACTAAAACAGCATTACTTGGGTTATAATGTTCTTTAAAAAAAGATTTTACATCTTCCATGGTTGCATCTTCAATATGTTTTATTTCCTTACCAATTGTAGCCCATTTATATGGATGAACTTTATAGATTAAAGGGCGCAATAATAACCACACATCACCATATGGTTGATTTAAATAACGTTGTTTAAACTCTTCAATAACAACACTTCGCTGAACTTCTAAACTCTTTTTATCAAAAGCTAAGCTCAACATTCTATCACTTTCTAACCAAAAAGCTGTCTCTAAATTCTCAGCTGGTACAGTGCAATAATAATTTGTAATATCGTTTGTTGTAAAGGCGTTGTTTTCTCCCCCAACCATTTGTAATGGCTCATCATAGTTAGGTATATTAATACTACCTCCAAACATTAAATGTTCAAACAAATGAGCAAAACCAGTTTTGTTTTCATCTTCATCTCTAGCTCCCACATCATAAATAATGTTTAAACACGCCATTGGTGTACTCTTATCTTGATGAACAATAACTGTAAGATTATTTTTTAGTTTAAATTTTTCGAACTGAATCATACTTTTTAGAACAAATTATGTTTAAAGATACTAAAAAGCCTATTACTAGTTCTAAAAAAGCTTATTTTTAAAATCGATAAATGGAACTTTGGGAAAAAATAAAAAAGTATGAAAGTTTACACATTGTTTTTTGGTTAATAAAAGACAGCTGTTGGATGCTTCAATTTAAGTGGTTAGGAATTTTAATGGTAATTCCTACTTTAATAATTGCTGGAATTATTGTTTTTATAACTCGTAAAACCCAGGATGTGTATATTAATCTTGCAATCTTGTTTTGGATTTGTGCAAATAGTCTTTGGATGTATATAGAATTTTTTACAACTGGAGAGCTAAAATTATGGGCATCCATTCCATTTTCATTAGGTTTTATTTTTGTTGGATTATACTATTATAAAACATGGAGCAATAAATCAATTTCTTGATCATTGCTCCATGTTTAAACTAATGATTAAATACCTTTTATTAAAGTAACATGTCCTACATAATCATGTTTTTTGCCTAATACGTCTACTAATTTTACTTTCCAAATGTATACATCTTGAGGGCAATCTTTTTCTTTGC
>CALMMX010000089.1 GCA_937868545.1 uncultured Bacteroidota bacterium | reverse complement strand
AGTATTTAACGCTGCATCAGTAATAGTACAAGTATAATTTCCTGCACATAAAGAAGTTGCTGTTGCACCACTGCCACCGCTAGGAGACCAAGCGTAAGTATATGGTGATGTTCCACCTGATGCAACAACAGACGCTACCCCAGTACATACACCATTACACGTAATATTTGTTTGTGAAGATGTTGCAGTTAAAGTTACAGATGCTGCAGAAAGTTTAACAACAAATAAATCAGATAAATCACCTAAAATTGTAGTGCTACCTGTTAAAAATGCACTACCCGTTGCATTTAATTGAACATCAGTTCCTTCATCACTTAAATTTGCATTTCCATTATATGAATAAGCCCAAATTTGAGTTCCAGAAGAATTATACTTAACAGCAAAAGCATCTTTTCCAGTTCCAGAGTTATTTACAAACCCAACAACATAAATATTACCAGTTGCATCTACTCTAACTTTATTTGCTCTATCACTTGAATTATTTGTTCCATTAAATACTTTAGTCCATTGTTGAGTACCAGCAGAATTATATTTTATTAAAACAAAATCCTCACCAAATGAATTTGTTGCATAACCAGCTGTATAAACATTTCCGCTTGCATCAACTGTTATAGATAAACCTTGATCTAAACTATTTGCACCTGTACCATTAAAATCAGCTATCCATTGCTGTACACCAGAACTGTTATATTTTGCAGTAAAAATATCTGTACTACCACTAACATTGCATCTATAACCTGTAACATAGGTGTTTTCAGAAGCATCAATTTCTATGTCCAATGTTCTATCGTGAGTACCACTGCCACTTGCTAATCCAGAAACATTTGTTGCCCATTGTTGAACACCTGAATTATCATACTTAATTAATATTCCATTTTGTTCAGAATTTGTTGAAGTAGTAACATATCCTGCAACGTAAATATTTGGAGTAGTTCCAGCTGATATAGCTAAAGCATTTCCTTCATCAGTAGTATTTCCTGTGCCATTGAAATTTCCAACCCATTGTTTTACACCAGATGAATTATATTTAACGGTATAAACATTCCCAGCACCAGATGCAGCTTGCCATCTTCCAGCAACATAAACATTGCCACTAGCATCAATTTCTACGTCTCTAGCTTCATCATTATTAGATGTTGATCCAACTTCAGTTGCTGACCATTGCTGAACCCCAGAACTATTGTATTTTGCAGTAATATAATCCCTACCAGTAGAAAGATTTGAAACATAACCTACAGAGTAAGCATTTCCAGAAGCATCTACTTTAACCATATTAGTTATATCATTATTATTGTTATTAGTATTAGTACCATTTATAGTTTGGGACCATTGTTCAACACCACTGCTATTATATTTTAATAATGCAAAATCAGAATTTGGAGCAGAATTGTTTAAAGCAGCCCCAACATAAACATTATCACTTGCATCAATTGCCAAAGATGTACCTTTATCTACTCCACTTACTGATGGATTATACTCATTTAGCCATTGCTGAGCTCCATCACTTGCATTTATAGCCCATGTTGCCAAATCTTTAAATGAAACATTATTGTCTGTTCTTCCCATCACATAAACTTTAGTTCCATCTGTAATAATAGATGTTGAATTATCTTGTGAGTTAGTTGCTGTTCCACTGTATGTTTTAGCCCATTGAAAAACACCAGCATTATTATATTTAACAGCACTCAAATTTCTTGAATTTGATGCATCTCTATCATCTCCAGTGCAATATACATTGCCCGACCCATCTATATCAATATTTCCAAAGCTATTTACCTGATTAAATCCATTTGCATAATTCTTTTCCCATGCTAAAGTACCAGTAGCAACATCATATTTTGCTAGTAATCCGTTTGAGATAGAATATCCTAATCCTGAATTAAAAACATATTTCCATCCAAAACCATAAACATCTGAACCATTTAATTTTAATTTAGCAAAAACTGCAAAATTACCAGCTCCACCAGAAATTATTGAATGCCATTGCTTTACAAGACTGCTATTAAACTTAACCAATACTGCATCAGTATTACCATTTGCACCAATTGAAGCATAAAGGTTACCACTATTATCTACCACAAAATGATTTCCTCCATCATTATTATTCAATGTATGATCATATGTTACTGTATTTAAAACATTTCCATTTGCATCGTATTTATTAATAAATAAATCTGAACTTGACAAATTTGTCATACTACCACCTACATAAACATTACCTGAGCCATCAAGTCCTACACCTACACCTCTATCAGTAGCTGAAGTTCCATTAGGAGTTCCAGCCATTTCTCTTGACCATTGAATTACGCCACTCGAATTCAATTTAACTAATGCTATATCATTATTAGTACTTGAAACATAAACCCTAGTATTACTCACATAACCCCCAACATAAATATCACCACTAGCATTTATTTTTACTTCTACACCAATATCTCCATCATTCGCAGTTCCGCTATAACTATTTGACCATTGTAATACACCACTACTATTAAACTTTAAAATTAACATATCAGCATCTGCACCATTAGATTTAGATGTTTGCCCAGAGCCTACAACATAGACATTATTACTTGCATCTATTTGTATATCGTAAGGTAAATTAGTGTTGTTACCCTCATATGTTGCTACCCATTGTTGCACTCCTGCATTATTGTATTTAATAACTATAATGGCACCAGCTCCAGATGCTCCAGAACTAACCATAGTACCAGCGGTATAAATATTGCCACTTAAATCTTTAGCTATTAATTCCTGTGGACTTAAACTAGACACATCAGAATTTGGATTTCCAACTGTAGTATTTTTAGTTGACAGCCAACTTACGGTTGGTGCTTGTGCAAATACCAAATTAGATAATAAAATTAGTGCCGAAATAAAATTAATTTTCATATGATTATTTATTTAATAAAATATAAATACTATTAAAACTCACCAAAAAAGTTTGTTTATCATTATTTATATTGAAATTTTTGTTAAAAATATCAATATTATGTTAAAATTTTAGATAATTGGTGTGAAATACACGATTTTGTATGTAAAATGAATCTAAATTTTTTAGTTAAACTTTTTATCACATTTTGCTATATAAATCAAAGTACTTCGATTCATTTACTTTATCATTTAACTTATTATAGATTAAAGCTAAAAAATAATAAGCTTGCTTATTATTACTATTTATAGAAATTGATTTTTTTAATGCCTTAATGCATTTTTCATCTTGATTATCCATAGCTAAAGCATTGCCATAATTTAAATACAAATTCCAATTAAGAGAATCTTTGGCAATACCCTTTTCGAAATTTAATATTGCCATTTTGTATTTTTTAGTATTAAAATATGAGGTACCTAAATAATTATAAATTATTGCATTTTCTTGTCTTAGTTTTAAAGCTTTTTCAAAATACAAAATTGAACTATCATTATTATTTAATTTAAAATAAGCCTCCCCTATGTTCGGATAAATCGAAGCATCAATTTTATTATACACAAGAGCTTCTTTGTAGTACTTAATAGCTAAATTATAATTTTTTTCCTTGAAATAAATTACACCTAAATTTATTAAACTTTTATAGTCATTTTTATCAATAGAGATAGAAGTGTTAAATGCTTTTTTAGCCATCTTAAAATACATATCATCATTATTTTGAGATAAATCTAACATTGTAACTCCATAATTATATTGAGCACGTGAACTATTGGGAACAGTTGCCACATCTTTAATAAACAACCTCTTATTATCTTCCCAATCTGGATTTCTAAAAAAAGTAATTTCCATAAATTTAAAAGAAATTAAACAAATAACTATTACAAATACTATTGAATAATACTTTTCATTTTTAAAATAATTTTGAATAATTTGAAATACAAAGTAAGCTATAAGTAAGCAAGAACCTACAGTTGGTATGTATAAAAAACGATCAGCAAATGTAGACCCAATTAAAAATAATACATTAGAAACAATTAATAATGGAAACAATAAAAAACAAAAACTAAATACAATGAGCCTATTTTTGCGCATGTATTTATAAATAACAAAAAACGAACTTATAAATAATAAAAAACCACTTAAAGCTATAATTGAAAAACCTTTTATTATAGGAAAATGGCTAAAAGAATAATCATAACTTAATTGATAAGGGATAAATGCTTTTAAATAAAAGCGAGCAAACAAACTAAAAGCAGTAGATTTCTGAGAAAAAAACGATTCACATGCATACAAAGAATTGTCAATATATGTATTTGGTAAAATTGGACCATTATTATGAATAACAAAATACCTTATTATAAACCATATTAATGTTAATAGTAAAATTGGGCTATTCTTTTTTATAGATTCAACTATTGAACTATTTTGTGTGTAATCATAAATAATAATTAGTGGTACAAAAATAATAGTAGTTTCTTTTGAAAACAATGCTAACAAAAAGGAAATTAAACCTAAAAATAAAAACCATTTACTATTATTAAATTTTGGATGCCGTAATAAAATAAAACTTACTAAGAAAAAGAATAAACAAAAAATTTCATCCCTACTCTTTATATTAGCAACTACTTCAGTATGAATTGGATGACATGCAAACAATAACACAGCCGCAAACAAAACAAATTGGTTAATTTGTTTAAATGTCATTTTAAAAAAACTAAATAACAACACACAACTCAATGAAAAATAAAGGATATTAAAAAAATGAAGTGTTTTAGCTGGATTGCCCGTTAAATGGTATTCTATAGAAAAAAAAGCAATTGATACCGGACGGTATAATCCAACATTAACATTTGTATAGCCTTGCCAGTAGAATGTTGTAAATATTGTTGGAATTGACCGCCAACCTTTTAATACATATGTATTTTGTTGTGCTACTGCTATGTCATCTAAAACAAAACCATTATTTAGTGTATTAAGATAA
>CALMMX010000088.1 GCA_937868545.1 uncultured Bacteroidota bacterium | reverse complement strand
AGTTGTTTCATGTTTATAGGGGTTTATAAAATTAAATGTTGAGAAGCAATTGTTGATCCAAAAAATAAACTAGCATGTTTATCAAATTGCTCAGCATTATCTGTGGTATAAAATGCAAGGTTTTTATTTTTTGAAATCATGGCATCCATTTCTGGATGACGATTTAAATAATCTATTAGTCCTGCTGATACTATTGAACCTTGAGTTAACACAGAAACATTTGTTGGCAAATGTTTCATAATGGTATTTTTTAATAATGGATAATGTGTACATCCTAGTATTATGGTATCAATACTATTTGACTGTTTAAACAAATTACTAATGTGTTTTTTTACAAAATAATCGGTTCCTTCATTATCTAGCTCATTATTTTCAATTAAAGGAACCCACATTGGGCAAGCCTCTTGGTAAACATGTAATTCAGGAAAAAACTTTTCAATTTCAATAATATAGGAATTAGAAAGAACAGTGCCTTGAGTAGCAAAAATGCCAATATTCTTTGTTTTTGAATAATTACCCACAACTTCGGTAGTTGGCCTTATAACTCCTAAAACCCTTTTTTTGGGGTCAATTAAAGGTAAATCTTTTTGTTGAATGGTTCGTAAAGCTTTAGCAGAGGCTGTATTACATGCTAAAATTACCAGTTCACAACCTTTATCAAATAAGGCATTAACACATTGTAAGGTGTATTCATAAACTGTTTCAAACGACCTAGAGCCATAAGGTGCGCGGGCATTATCTCCTAAATATAAAAAATCATATTCGGGTAAAGTAGAAACCATTTCTTTCAATATGGTTAAACCTCCATATCCCGAATCAAAAACACCAATTGGCGAATATTTTTTTTGCTTATCCAAGTTGTAAAAATCAAATTATATTTAACCAGTAATTCAATTATTTTGAGTAAATTTAAGCTAATTTTTAATACTTAATAATAACTAAACTAATTTAAATGGCATTTCATGCAATTCGATTTATAGATCCCGATAAAGATAAAGCACTTTTTTTTGCAACCTTAAGAAAACGAGTAGACGGCTACTTTAGAGAAAACAACATTTCTAGAAATTATAACTCCAAAATGGTTATAAAATCTATTGTGTTTTTGAGTTTTTACATCCTTCCATTTATTGCAATTTTAATATTTAATCCATCAAATGGAATAAGCCTAATATTATGGTCAATTATGGGTTTTTCCTTATCTGGTATAGGAATGAGTATAATGCACGATGCCAACCATGGTGCCTACTCTAGCAACCAAAAAGTAAATTATTGGATGGGTAATACCCTTAATTTAGTAGGTGGCTCCGTGCATAACTGGAAATTACAACATAATGTAATGCACCATACTTATACAAATATTGTTGATTACGATGATGATATTGCTGATAAACTAATTTTAAAGTTTAATCCACACACTCAAGTTAAGTGGTATCATAAATTGCAATTTATTTATGCCTTTTTCTTTTATGGCATTTTAACTTTGTATTGGGCTTTATTAAAAGATTTTATTCAATTTTTTAAATACACCAAACAAGGCGTTAATACTGCAACTCCCGAGCAAAACAGAATTATCTTTTTAAAAATAGTACTTAGTAAAATTGGTTATTTTGCAGTAATGTTTGCTTTGCCAGTATTTGTATTTCACATTGCATTTTCAAAAATTTTGATCGGCTTTTTATTAATGCAATTTATTTCTGGTATTGTTTTAACGGTTGTATTTCAATTAGCACATACTGTAGAAGGAACAACACATCCTTTACCAAACGAAAATTACACTATTGAAAACAATTGGGCAATCCATCAAATGAATACAACAGTTGATTTTTCTAGAAAAAGTAAATTTTTAACTTGGTATTTAGGAGGTTTAAACTTTCAGGTAGAACATCATTTATTCCCTAATATCTGCCATGTGCATTATCCCGAAATTTCTGAAATTGTAAAAAGTACGGCTGAAGAATTTGGAGTTCCTTACCTAGAAAACGAAAGTTTTATAGTGGCTTTAAAATCTCATGTTAATGCTATTATTAAATTTGGTAAGTTGCCTAATATTAACGAAGCTATTGTATAAATAACCATTTCTTTATTAATTTTGCGATTTATTTAAGGTGTCGTTAAAGAAAATAATCCTATTTCCATTTTCCATTTTATATGGATTAATAACGGCTTGCAGAAATTTATTATATGATTGGAATATATTAAAAAGTACCTCTTTTGATGTTCATACCATTTGTGTTGGAAATTTAGCGGTTGGTGGCACAGGCAAAACGCCACATGTTGAGTATTTAGTTCGCTTATTAAATGAAGAATGCAAAATTGCTATTTTAAGCAGAGGATACAAACGTAAAACCAATGGCTTTTTGATTGCCGATGCTAAAAGTACAGTAAACGATATAGGTGATGAACCATTGCAATATATTACAAAAAACCCCGAATTAACTGTAGCTGTTGATGCTAAAAGGGTAAATGGCATTAAAAAATTATTGGCACTACCTACTCCACCAAAATTAGTCATCTTAGATGATGCTTTTCAACATCGGTCTTTAAAATGTGAATTAAACATTGTAATTAGTGAATTTTCGAACCTTTATTTATATGATTCCATAATGCCAGCAGGTATGCTCCGCGAATCTAAAAAAGGGATTGAGAGAGCTGATATTATTATTGTTAGTAAAACTCCCGAAAACACAACTGCAATTGACATTAGAAACATTACAAAAGACATTAAACCACTAGCACATCAATCCTTATTTTTTTCTTGGATTAAATATGGCGAACTCTATGGTTTTCAAAATAAAAAAGAAGCAATAAGTACTTTAGATGATTTATTTAGATACAGAATAGTATTATTTACTGGCATTGGTAACCCAGAACCTATAGTAACCTATTTAAAAGAGTATTCCTCAGAAGTGGTAAGTATTAAATATCCAGATCACCATAACTTTACTTTGCAAAATATAGCAGAAATTAGAGATACTTTAGATGCTTTTGAAGGTGGGAACAAAATAATTGTTACTACCGAAAAAGATGCCATGCGATTAAAAGGAAATGATTTGGAAGATATTGTAAATACCTTACCTTTATACATTCTACCAATTGAAATAGATTTTAAAGACAAAACAGAAGAATTTAACCAAACAATCATAAATTATGCTAGAACAAATAAATTTTACCACCAAAAGTATTCTTGAAAAAACAAACAATTTTAAACCCGAAGTAGGTATCATTTTAGGTACAGGCTTAGGTGGATTAGTAAAAGAAATTAGTGCTGAATTTGTAATTCCTTACGAGGAAGTGCCAAATTTCCCTGTAAGTACTGTAGAAGGACATAGTGGTAAACTTATATTTGGTGAACTAGGTGGTAAAAAAGTAATGGCTATGCAAGGTCGTTTTCATTTTTATGAAGGATATACCATGCACCAAATTACTTTTCCTGTAAGAGTAATGAAAGCATTAGGTATTCATACTATTTGTGTGTCTAATGCAAGTGGTGGCGTTAATCCATCGTTTGAAATTGGAGAAATTATGATTATTAATGATCACATTAATTTATTTCCAACTAACCCATTAATTGGTAAAAACATTAAAGAACTAGGGCCTCGTTTTGTTGATATGATGGAACCTTACGATCATAAATTAATTGCAAATGCCTTAGAAATAGCAAAAGCAAACAACATTAAAGTTAGCCAAGGTATTTATGCAGGCTTAACTGGACCTTGTTTTGAAACACCAGCTGAATACAAATATGTATTTAATATTGGTGCTGATGCAGTTGGTATGAGTACTGTGCCTGAAGTAATTGTTGCTAAACATGGTGGCATGCGCGTATTTGGAGTTAGTATTGTAACTGATTTAGGAGTACCAGGAAAAATAATTGAAGTAACTCACGAAGAAGTGCAACAAATAGCTGCCGCTGCTGAACCTAAAATGAGTTTTATTGTTAAAGAAGTTATTAGAACTATGTAATTTAAAATTGAGATTGTCTCAATAGTTTAAAATAGTCATGCCGAACTCGATTCGGCATCTGTCAAGAGGTTGATGATACATATCTTGAATCTGAAACAAGTTCAGAATGACTGAATAACTGACTTTTGAGACAATCTCTAAATATCATATATAAACAACAAATAAAATATTACAGAATGCCCTCCAAAAATAAACACTACAAAGTAATTCCA
>CALMMX010000087.1 GCA_937868545.1 uncultured Bacteroidota bacterium | reverse complement strand
ATAATCAAATATAAAAATATCAAGTACTTTTTTAAATACATTGGCATCTTCAAAATTAATATCGTTGTAATTTAAAATAGACTTGGAAAACAATCTTTTTAATTCAAGACCTATGCTATGTTCATTTATTTGTATCATTAAGATATCATTCCTGAATAAATAATTTCATCTTTAGGAATATCTGTTAATGCAGCTTTACCAATAACACTGTTTTTTTGAACCCATTTAAATCCATCACCTGGCGATAATAAATGCAAATCGTTTTCAGTAATTATTTCGCCCTTTTTAATAGGTCGTTTTGATGCAATAGAACGTTCCAATTTTTCTTTAGCAATTGAAACACTTGGGTCAATAAATAACTCTTCTTTTCCCATTGCCATATCTAAAACCCTAATATCTCTAACCATTCTATTAATACCATCTGGACCTAATGAGCCAGCTTGGTCAGTTCCTTTCATTCTTCTATCAAGAGTAATGTGTTTTTCAATTATTTTCGCTCCCATTGCAACTGCCGCCACAGGTGTAGCAATACCAATTGTATGATCAGAATAACCAATCTTATAATTTGAGTAATTGGATTGCAAATATTTAATAGAATTTAAATTAGTGTTTTTAGGTTCGGTAGGATATTGAGATACACAATGTAAAATTGAAACATTTTGATGATACTTAGTAATCATTTCAAGTGCATCATCTAACTCTTTTTTACCAGCCATACCAGTAGATAATATCATTGGTATTTTAGTTTCAGCCATTACTTCTAACAATGGTAAATTAGTTAAATCCCTGCTCGCCACTTTTAAATAATCAGGAGTAAATAATTTCAATAAGGATAAACAACCTTTGCTACAAAGTGTTTCAACAAAATCTAAACCTTTAGCTTTTGCATGTTTATAAACTTCAAAATGTTGTTCATCATTTAACTCTAAAAAAGCACGATGCTCACCATATGTTTTACCAAAGGAATGTGGAGAATCATATGGTCTATTCATTTGCGATTGAGTTAATTCCTCATTTAAATCACGCTTGGTTAATTTAACGGCATTCATTCCTTTAAGCGTTAAACTAAAATCAGTTTCAATTATTGGAATTGCAACTAAATCAACAATTAACTTCGCCAAATCAACAGAGCCGTTGTGATTTTGGCCAATTTCGCCAATAATATATGTTTCGTTATTTTGAGTTTCGTTCAATTTCATTTGCCATACTTTTTAATAAATGTGTATTCTTATCAAGATAATTCAAAATTTCAGGTATTGAAATCTCATAATTATTTTTTGAGCAATTTTTTGAAACTATGTCTTGCATAGTTTCAAAATCTTCTCTTGTATCAATGGTTAATCTAATATCTTTTCTATTTTGTAAAACAGTGGGAAGTTCTAAAAAATCAACATTAAAGACTGATGTATTTGCATAGATGTAATTTGTAACATGTTCGCAATACAATTTTTCTGTTGTGAGTTTTTGAACTTTTTTTAATGCTGAAATAGTTGTTGCTTCTGCAAACAACCCAATATGTGATTTAATAACTGGAGTTCCATCGGGAAATGCAAATGATAAATAATCAACATTATCAGGTTTATTTAGAAAAGACTCTGCTAATTGTTTCACATAACTTGCTTGCAATAATGGATTATCTGCACAAACTCTAATTAGTTTATTTGCCTTATAATAATCTGCAGCCTTAATAAATCTATCCAAAACATTTTGCTCATCACCTCTAAAACAATTTACACCTAACTCATTTGCTATTAGCTCCAATTCATCATCATTATTACTTACAGTGGTTGCAATAATAATTTGATTAGCGCTAAAATAGTTGAGTAAATTCAATACTATAATTTCTAAAATTGTTTTACCATTAAAAAAGGGCAATAACATTTTATTGGGTAAGCGCGTAGAACCTGTTCTTGCTTGAAGTATAATAGCTATATTATTTATTGAATTCATTAATTAGATAACATTGTTTTAATGAATTCTGGATAATTTTTCGAAGCATCATAATAATTTAAAAAAGTGTTTTTTGAAGCACTTCTCTTTTTCTCAATCAGTTCAGCATTATAAAAATAAGCATTTAATGATTTTGCCAAATCATCTGTATTAAACTCTACATCAATTAAAAAACCATTTTCATTATTTACAATTTCAGGATTTCCAACGGTATTAGTTGCAACCATAGGTATTCCAAACGAAGAAGCTTCCATTAAAGAAACGGGTATGCCTTCTATTTGACTCAAATTTAAAATCAAATCAACGTTATTATTTTGATAGAATGAAATTACTTCAGAATTTGGTTTAAATCCCATTAAGTTACACTTATCTCTTATTTGATATTTATTAATTTCATCTTGCAATTTTGCTAAATCAGACTGAGAGCTTTCTTTTCCAAAATGAAACCAATTAACGTTCATTTGCATTTTTGAAATAAGTTCAGGTATGCGATATACTCTTTTATTTTCATCAATATTAGAACAGGTAATCCATGTTAATGTATTGCCTTTTGTTGAATTGCTTACACTTTTTTGTTCAATAACCCCTAACCGAGATACCGATAACTTATCTTTATATTGAGGATATAATTTTACAAAGTGATTATAACCATGAGTAGAAATAGTTGCAATCTTTTCGGTATGATGTAGCTTCCATTTTTCAAAGGCTAGAAATAAATAAGCTGAATTTGGATATATACTATACCAATCTTTATGATACACATCATAAGCGTGTGCCCTACTTACAATATTTGTATTAGTTTTATTAACTAACTTATTCATTATGGTTGAAATAATAATTCCACCATGCAACCAATAATTATATAACTTATAATTTGAAATATTATTTTCAGCTAAATACTTATTAAGTGCAACTGCACAAGCAAATGAATGTTTAATTTGAGAACTATTTCTTTTATAAAATTTAAAATGATTAATTGGTTCACGACCTCTAAATAATTCAAAACATAAAATTCTCCAAACCATAAGCTCTCTTTTTACTAAATGATTGAAGCTTAATTTTTCCGTCTTTTTATTTACACAATAAACTTCAACATTTGAAAATTCGCTAAGCCTATTCTCATTTTCCTTATATAGAAACTCATCATAAGGAACTATAATTACTTTATGAAATGCCTTAGAAAGAAATGGCAATTCGTTGAACAAATAAGTTTCCTGATGCCCGTAAGGAAATTTTTTTGTAAAAAGTAAAAGATTTTTAGTAGCCATTATGTACTCTTAAAAAAATCGAATAATTCCTTGGCTTTTACCTTAAATGTAAATTTATCAGAAGCCAGTTCTCTAATTTTTTCTGGGTAATTTTCAATGGCATGTATTCTTTCATAAAACCTTATCATCTCATTAAAATCTAATAACTCTGCAGAGTTACTAACCTGCATCACATAATCATTAAACAAATTTGTAGAGACAATATCGGTATCATCATATCCTATAACAACCGGAAATCCTATTAACATAGAATCTCTTAGCTTAAGTGAACTTGATTCTTTCATGCCTTCTTTATATAAAGAAAGAGTGCTGAAAGAAAGATGATAGTTTGAGAGGCCGTAATCCAGGTAATAATTTGCACTTCTTTTTTGCAATAATACTTTACAATTTGGCGGAAGCTTTTTTAAATCGTAGTTAACAGTCTCAATCC
>CALMMX010000086.1 GCA_937868545.1 uncultured Bacteroidota bacterium | reverse complement strand
ACATAAGGTGGAACAAGACATTTAGAGGTGGCGATAGCATTTATGGTGAAAGCATTTACACCAAACGTTGGGAAGTTTTCGGAAACTATCAATTGCCTTTAAAAGAAAAAATAATGTTACAGTTTAGTGCAAATAGTCATGACCAAAATTCAGTATATGGCAATACAAAATTTAATGCATTACAAAGTATAGGCTTTGGCCAATTAACATGGAATAAACAATTAGGAAATAAAAATGATTTGCTTTTAGGCGCAGCTCTTCGTTATACATATTATGATGATAATACGCCTGCTACTGCAAATTTTGACACTATAAATACACCCATAAATAAGCCATCAGTAGCATATTTGCCAGGTTTATTTTTACAAGATGAGATTAGTGTAAATGAAACCAATAAGTTTTTGTTAGGTATAAGATATGATTATAATAGTTTGCATGGACACATTGTAACACCTCGATTTAATTATAAATTAACTTCTAAAAACAGAAAAAATATATTAAGACTTAGTCTAGGTAATGGTTACAGAGTAGCTAATGTATTTACCGAAGACCATGCTGCACTAACAGGTGCAAGAAACGTGGTGTTTTTATCAGATTTAAAACCCGAAACATCCTATAACGCAAACGTAAACTTTGTAAAGAAAATTTTTACAAAACGAAATCATTTTATTGGTTTTGATGCTACTGCTTTTTATACTTATTTCACAAACAAAATTTTTGCAGATTATAATACTGATCCAAACAAGATAATTTATGATAATTTAAAAGGGCATGCGGTTTCGCAAGGCATATCCTTAAATTTGGATGTGACATTAAATAATGGTTTAAAAGTATTAGTAGGTGGAACTATAATGGATGTGAGTCAAACAAGTAGTGGGGTTAAAACACGGCAAACACTAACTGAACGTTATACTGCTGTTTGGACTATTGGATATGAATTTAAAAAGATGGGCTTAAGTATTGATTATACTGGTAATTTATACGGACCGATGGTTTTGCCTTTATTAGGGAATTTGGATCCTCGTCCAGCAAATTCTGAAGTATGGAGTTTGCAAAACATACAACTTACCAAAAAATTTAAAAAAGGTTTTGAAATTTATGGTGGCTTGAAAAACTTTTTAAATTGGACACCAGCTAAGAAAACTCCCTTTTTAATTGCACGAAGTAATGACCCTTTTGATAAAGAAGTGACTTTTGATCCGAATGGAAATGCCTTACCAACTCAAAACAATCCCTATGCCTTAACGTTTGACCCAACGTATGTTTACGCACCTAATCAAGGTGTACGTGTTTTTTTAGGGATAAGATATCAGTTAGATAAGTTTAAATAGACTTTTATTTGCACTTCATTATATTGTTATGATTTAATTTTTTACTAGTATTTATAGCTCTTGCTTTATTTACTATGTCAATTAATTATTTAGTTCATCAGTAAAATTGGTTTCTAAAGATGATTATTTAGACTATAATATTTTTTTGGAGTATTGATATAAATAGGCAATCTTAATAATGAAACTCGTTAATTTATTATTATTTACTTTTGTAAATGAAACTCTATGAGTTTAAGATTAATTAAGAAATGTAACATATGAATAAAATAGCAATAGTAGGTTGTGGTAACATGGGCTTGATATATGCCAATTCCTTTTTAAAATACAAAATCACCAATCAGGAAAATTTATTGTTGGTTGAAAAAAATGCAGAAAGACAAAAAAGCCTTTCTGCAATGAATTTAGGGCAAGTGGTTACAACTGATAGTCCACTTATCAAAAATTGCGAAATCCTAATTTTAGCAGTAAAACCGCAAGATTTTAAAGAACTTGCCAAGAGTTTAAGAGATTGTATTAATACCAATTGTGTGGTTTTGTCAATTATGGCAGGAACAGAAATTTCATTTATAGAGAAGGAATTAAATCATCCATTAATTGTGAGGGCTATGCCTAATTTACCTGTAGAAATTAGTATGGGGATGACTGCTTATAGTACTAAAAATGTAATTCCGCACGACAAAATTATGTTAGTAGAAAATTTATTATCTACTACTGGAAGAACATTGTATTTAAAAGAAGAACAACAATTAAATGCCGTAACAGCTTTGAGTGGTAGTGGTCCTGCCTACTTTTTTTATTTTATGAAATCGTTGATAGATGCAGGAATACAAATGGGTTTAGAAGAACATGTTGCGGCAACCTTAGCAAAACAAACTATGTTGGGTTCTTTTCATTTAATAAATTCTGGTAATAAAACGATGGATGAGTTTATTAGTTCTGTAGCATCAAAAGGTGGAACAACCGAAGCGGCACTGTCTGTTTTTAATGAGGATAAAATGAATGAAACAATTTTAAAGGCATTATTAAAAGCAGAAAAAAGAGCTAATGAGTTGGCAATAAAGTAAAATTATTTTTCTTTGATTCTTTTTCTATGCTCTGTACCCCATTGGTACATGGCAAATAATACAGTATCCATTGATTTACCATATTCAGTTATTTCATATTCCACTGTTGCAGGTATGGTATCATAAACGTGGCGTTTTATCATTTTATTCATCTCTAAATCCCTTAATTCTTTTGATAACATACGTGGAGTAATTTTAGGGATAATTTTTTCCATTTCGCCAAATCGTTTACTCCCTTTCATTAAGGTGCTTAAAATTGGCAGCTTCCATTTGCCATTAAAAAAATCGAGCGTATCTCTTATTGCTCTTGCAAAATCTTCAGAACACTCTGGAAGCGGACAAGTTGATTTTTTTGTAACCATAATAATTTTATTTCACTATACTTTTGTATAGTACTTACTTTTGTATAGCAAATGTATTTATTTTTGTCCACATAAAAAACTAATATAAATGTCTAGTCCTGAAAAAAGTTGACACGGGTTAAATTGTAAATTTACATTAAATTAAACCTCGGAAGTGAAAACTTTCGAGGTTTTTTT
>CALMMX010000085.1 GCA_937868545.1 uncultured Bacteroidota bacterium | reverse complement strand
GCAGAATTCTCAACAACAGGTGTTTCTATTGGTTTTTCTCTGAATTTATTTTTTGCGGTTGCCATACTTATAGCTAATAAAAATAAAGCTAAGGCACCTATAAAAATGAAAAACTAAAAAATGTTTTAAACTTTGTATGTTTAATAAGTGAGGGCTAAACTAACTCCACTTCTACTAAACCTTCTTCATTTAAACCTTTGGTTTTTATATCTAAAGGAATATTTATAATTGAAGCATTATAAGGATGAGCTACTTTTAAATAGTTTTCGGTAAATCCATACATTACATCACCCTTCTTTTCGTGCTCAAATAATACTTTGTATGATTTATTTAAGTTTTGCTCATAAAAATGACGCAATTTTTTAGCTGACAAAATACGTAACATTTTATTACGACGTTTACGTTCGCCCATATCAACCACACCTTTCATTTCAATAGCTTCAGTATTATCACGTTCACTATAAGTAAATACATGTAAGTAGCTAATATCTAATGAGTTTAAGAAATTATACGTATCATTAAAATGCTCAATCGTTTCTCCAGGAAAGCCAACAATTACATCAACTCCAATACAACAATGTGGCATTAATTCTTTTATTTTTGAAACTCTATCTTGATATAATTCTCTTTTGTACCTTCTTTTCATTAACGACAAAATTTCATTATTTCCACTTTGTAATGGAATATGAAAATGAGGTGCAAATCGTTTTGAATGCGCTACAAAATCTATTACTTCATCTTTTAATAAATTTGGTTCAATAGATGAAATTCTAATACGTTCAATTCCTTCAACTTCATCTAAAGCCTTTATTAAATCTAAAAAATTATATTCTTTACGTTTTTTAGTTTCTTTATCTATTTCAATACCATAACCAAAATCACCTAAATTTACACCTGTTAGTACAATTTCTTTAACACCTGATTCTGCAATTTTTCGAGCATTATCAACAGCATTTTCTAAGGTGTCACTCCTACTCTTTCCTCTTGCTAATGGAATAGTGCAAAACGTGCAGCTATAATCGCAGCCATCTTGAACTTTTAAAAACGATCGTGTTCTATCTCCAGCCGAAAAAGAACCAATAAAGGTATTTACATCAGAAATTTCGCAGTTATGAATATGCGTATGAGTGTGTTTTCCTGCTAATGAAATGTAGTTTAATAATTTAAATTTTTCTGATGCACCTAAAACAACATCAACTCCATCTATATTTGAGATTTCATCTGGTTTAAGTTGCGCATAACAACCAACTACAGCAATAAAGGTTTCAGGATTTTTAGATAAAGCCTGTTTTACAATTTGCTTGCATTCTTTATCGGCATTTTCTGTTACAGAACAGGTATTAATTACACACACATCAGCACCATTGTCAAAAGGGATTTTTTGAAAACCTTTTTCCTGCATTAACCTTGCAATGGTTGATGTTTCAGAAAAATTAAGCTTGCAACCTAATGTATGAAATGAAACTGTTTTACCTTGAAATGACATTTTGCAAAGATAATGGATTTAATAGTATTTAATAGCTTTTAAAATCAAATTATAATAATGTAAAACATTATCTAATTTCCCATTCCTTCCAATCCATTTCCTCACCATTTAAAATTCCTAAATAGCTTTGGTACCTTTCTGATGATATAACTCCTTCTTCAACTGCTTTTAAAATGGCACAACTTGGTTCATTTACATGCAAACAGTTATTAAACTTACAATCATTCATTAAATCTCTTATTTCAGGGAAATAATGCCCAACTTCTTCCTTTTTCATTTCAACTAACCCTAATTCCTTAATTCCAGGTGAATCAATAATATTTCCGCCAAATGATAAAGGAAATAACTCGGCAAAGGTGGTAGTGTGCATACCTTTTAAATGAACAGATGAAATATCACCCGTTTTTAAATCAAGGTTATTATCAATGGCATTTACTAAAGTAGTTTTACCTACTCCACTGTGCCCCGATAATAAAGTAGTTTTATCTTTTAATAATAATTTAATTTTTTCAACATCGTCTTTATTAAAAGAACTTATCGAATAGCATTCATAACCTATTGAAGTATATAAATGAATGATGTCATTTTGTAATTCAATCATTTCAGCATCCAAAACATCGCATTTATTAAACACAATTTTTGCATTAATTCCATATGCTTCTGCAGTCACCAAAAATCTATCAATAAATCCTAAAGAAGTGCGAGGTGCTACCAAAGTGGCAACTAATATTGCCTGATCTAAATTACTAGCTATAATATGAGCTTGTTTTGATAAATTAATTGACTTACGAATGATATAATTTTTTCGTTTATGGATATTTATAATTTGGTTGCTTCCATCTTTATCTAATTGTAAATCTACAATATCGCCAACCGCAACAGGATTAGTTGTTTTGCGGTCATCCAACCTAATTTTACCTTTTAACCTACATTCTAAAATAGCGCCATTTTCGGCTTTCACCAAATACCAACTCCCCGTAGATTTCATTACTAATCCTTGCATGGCTCAAATTTATCATATAAAATTAAAACATGCTCATAAAATAGTTAAATTTGGAATGAAATAAATAAAATATCATTTTACATATGTCAATTCAAGTATCTAACGTTACAAAATTATATGGAGAGCAAAAAGCACTAAACAATGTGTCTTTTGAAATTGGTAGCAACGAAATTGTTGGGTTTTTAGGGCCAAATGGAGCTGGTAAAAGTACAATGATGAAAATATTAACGTGTTACATTCCAGCATCCGAAGGCAGTGCAAAAGTGTGTGGTTTTGATACAAATACACAAAGTATTGAGGTGAGAAAACAAATTGGGTATTTACCAGAGCATAATCCGTTGTATTTAGAAATGTATGTTAAGGAGTTTTTAGAATTTATTGGTAAACTTTATCAAGTAAAAAATGTGAAAGATAGAGTTAAGGAAATGATAGATTTAACTGGATTACAAATAGAACAAAATAAAAAAATTGGAGCACTATCAAAAGGGTATCGTCAAAGGGTTGGTTTAGCGCAAGCTATCATCCACGATCCTAAAGTACTTATTATGGATGAACCTACTACGGGTTTAGATCCAAATCAATTAGAAGAAATAAGAGGGTTAATTAAAAAACTTGGTAAACAAAAAACTGTAATGCTAAGTACTCATATTATGCAAGAAGTAGAGGCTGTTTGTGATAGAGTAATAATTATTAATAAAGGTGAAATTGTAGCAAATGACAATACACAAACCTTACAAAAAAATAATACCAAACAAATTATTACGGTTGAGTTTGATAAAGAAGTTAATCAATCAGTACTAAAAAATATTGCTGGAGTTGAGGAAGCAATTTTAATTGAAGGGAAAACATGGAAGATAATTTCTGACGTGGAAAATGATGTAAGGAAATCAATCTTTAATTATGCGGTTACCAATGATATTAGCATTTTAACTATCAATAAAGAGGAACAAAAATTAGAGGATATATTTAAGCAGTTAACAAAGAAGTAAATACTAGACTATTGTAATATTTATCTAAAAACTGTTACCGTTCCTTGTAATTTCTCACCAATAGATGATTTGATAATATAAAAATAGGTTCCATCGCTTACAATTTCGCCATTTGTTAATTTACCATCCCAAGATTTTTGTTTTGAATTTACACTATCAAATAGTTTTTGGCCCCACCTGTTATATATTTCAAAAGTAAAATCACCACATGAATATATTTTAGTAAAATCAAATACGTCATTACTTTTATCACCATTTGGTGTAAATACGTTTGGAAAAACAAGGCTACTAATCGAGATATTAGAATTGACATTAATATTCTTTGTAATTGTATCTATACATTCAGTATTAATGCCAATTAATGAAATATTATAATTACCATTTGAAAATAAATGTGTAGGATTAATTTGATTACTAAAAGTACCATCACCAAAATTCCAAATATAGCTTGTTGCACCTGTACTATTATTAATAAAAACTAATGAGTCAATTTTACTACATGGTGTTGAATTATTTGAAAACATAAAATCCAAATTCATAGAATTTGAGTTAACAGTAACAATTTTTTGAACACTATCTTTACAACCATTATCAGATATTATACTCAAGCTTACAGTATAAGTTCCTGGGGTTAAATAAGTATTTGTAACTGTATTACTAGCAACACTTGAATTACCATTGCCAAAATTCCAATATGCTGAACTTGAATGTAAACTAGTATTTGTAAAACTCAATTGCGACTTACAATTCTTTTGAAAAAAATCAAAATCAGCTATTGTACTTTCTATTGAAATTGCAATAGAATCATTTTTAATACAATTATGTGAATCTGTAATTGTGAAATTATAAACTGTTGAAATACTTGGAGTAACGGAAATACTAGGAGTATTTATAGGACCTAATCCCCAATTTACTGTATAAGTAGGTATTCCACCATTAATATTTGGTGAAATTGTAAAGGTTGAATTTTCACAAATAGTATAATTTGTATTTAAGATATTAATTTCAGTCGGTTCGCTGATTGTAAATGTTTTTATTGAAAAATTACATAAAAAACCGGAAATTGAAACTGAATAATTTCCAGGGTTTAAGCCACCTACAGCAGAAGTTGTATACCCACCAGGCGACCATAAATAATTATAACTTCCGAATCCCACAGGAGTAAGTGTTGCGCTTCCGTTATTTAATCCAAAACATGATATATTAGAAGTTGTTAAAATTGGGTATAATGAATCAGATGAACTTGGAATATTATATGCAATTCTAGAAATCCCCCAAGTTGAAGCATATGAACCTAAAGATAATCCATCATATGAAAAATTAGATAATGCACCTAAATTATTTGGAGAATGAACAACAGATAAATAATTTTTATATGGTCTTGAAATATACAATTTATTATCAGGGCCAAGTTCCATGTATCCAAAATTATAACCAGAAACACTTGAGCTATAGAGTAAAAACTTTGAAGCAACAATCGCTGAACTTGTATATGTAGAAAGATCATATTGAAATACATCTCTACCAAATATTGTATTTACATAAAGTTTTTTAGAATCAGCCGAAAAAGCAGTACCCCAGGCATTACCTCCACTACTAGGAATTGATATCAAATTTGACAGTACTCCAGTATTAATATTAAAATCAAACAGTTCAAATTTATCTTGACAAGTTAATGCATTAATTACTTTACTTCCATCTTTTGATATTGTTAATTGTCCCATTGCATCATGAGCACCGCCATATGAACCACAATTGTGAACAGAACCAATATTAGTAGTAACAGAGGTTGTTGTAACACCTGTTGCATCAACTTTTAATGCTACAAAAGAATCATTACTCCATTTATGTGTCAAAACCCAATAATAATTTCCTATACTATTGTATATGGCACAATATTTTTCTGTCCAACCTGATCCTAAACTAATATTTTTATGTGTTATATCTACATCCCCCATCCCCGACATCAAATCCATATCTACAATTGTATAATTTAAATACCCTGGACTTACAAATTCTGTATTTGTAAAAATCACATATTTATTTGAACATGGGATAGGAACAATAAGAGCACATTGCCCTGCACTAGAATGTGAAATTAATCCACTTCCATTAGGCATTACTGCGCCTAGTTTATTCCAAACAGTTGTACCGTTTGAGGAAAACAACAAATTTCCATATTTATCAGAAATTGTTGTAGAATTATCAGGATTGTTTGTTGGTCCTATAATTGGCGTAGGTGGGATAAAATTAAAATCTAGACCTGTATTTGAACCAAAATGCCATATTTTAGCTTGATTTTGACTCAAGTAAATGTTATTTATGTCAATTACAAATAATAAAATTACTACTATTTTAATTTTCTTTATCATATATCAAAGTTACCTCTTTATACTAGTAATACCTAAAACAATTATACTAATTTAGTCAAATTAAAAACTAAAAAGCCCGCTAATCAAAAGAAAGCGGGCTTTTTGTTTAAATGATTATATTTCTTAGTAAGTAGAGAAACCTTGTTTTGCAGTAACCTTATGTTCAATTAATAATCCAACACAAGCAGCATCCATTGGTTTATGACCATTTTTTTCAGTTGCACCGTTAGGAACTGTAACTTCAATAATTAACTGACGAGTTGCTGTACTTTGGAATTCAAATAATGGTTCATTTTCTGAAGTAGAATTATCATATAATAATTCATTAGTACGAGCATCAAAAATTTTATAATTTAATTTATCACCTAATGTTGTTTCGCAGCAAACATTAATACGGTAATCCATTCCTTTATAAATTACACAACGAATTTTTGAAGTCATACCTTGGTTAAACAAACCACTTTTTGATTGTGCGTTATACCTCCAAGTTGCATCACCTTTAGCAGTCTCTACAACACAGTATTTTCTGTGAAATTGCCCGCAAACACTTGTTTGAGCAAAAATAGATACACTTGCTAATATAAATAAGGATAAAAATATTTTTTTCATATTAAGAGATTATTGATTTTTTATTTAGTTTGAGTAAATGAATTTCTAATTGATTTAATTTTTTCAACAATAGCAGTGTATTGCTCAGCTGTTAATTTCAAATCTTTTCCACCACCTAATATTTTTACATTTTTATCTTTAGATGTAATTGCTACTGCATCCTTCTCTTGAATTTTATTAAATTCTGCTTGTAACTCTTTGTATTGTCCCAATACTTGAGCTACGTTTGGATCAGATTCATGCTTTTTCAAAAACTCAATTAAATTATCTAATGTGTATTTTTGATCAGCTAAACGCTCCACTACAGGGCTATTTTCTTCAAATTTAGATAAACTAGTTGCAATATATAAACTTTCAATCCAACCACCTGCTACAACTAATGATAAGGTAGGTCCTTGTTTTGAAGCTTCTAATGTTTCAAAAGATGAGAAATATACATCATCAGTAATAACTGACAATGAATCAGGATTACCAACATTATCTTGTAAACGTTTTAAAACTTCAGGTTTAATTGCAGATGAAACTCCAATTTGATCTCCTAATTGTTTAACTGTTTTAAAATATTTTAATGCTTCAGCACCTATTTCAAAAATACTACAGTAACTTAAATCACAACTATAAATACCAAAATTTAAAGCTTTTGATTTATTATCATTATAATTTTTTTGATTATCAGGGCTATTTAAAAAACTAACATTTTTATTACCTGGTCCGCTAACCATTTTCATAAAGCTCAACATTTCACCAGGAGATGGAACTTGAAAAAATGTTTCTGTAATTTGTGCGCCTTCAGTTTTTAAAGTATCTGTAGCAACAATTTCATCGCCACCTTCATTTTTTGAATCGCTACCACAAGAACTTAAAATAGTTGAACCTACAACAGCAGTTAATAAAATGAAATTATGTTTTTTTGATATCATATTAATTATGTATATATTTTTATTAAGAAATTACTTTTTTAACTAAGTCAGCAGCTTCTTGTAATTGAATTGCAGAAAATACTTTTAATCCAGATTCATCAATTAATTTTTTTGCAGCTTCAGCATTTGTACCTTGTAAACGAACAATAATTGGAACGTTAATAGTACCCATATTTTTATAAGCATCAATTACACCTTGTGCAACTCTATCACAACGAACAATACCACCAAATATGTTTACTAAAATTGCTTTTACATTTTTATCACCTAAAATAATATGAAATGCTTTTTCAACACGTTCAGCATTTGCAGTACCACCAACATCTAAGAAGTTAGCTGGCTCACCACCACTTAATTTAATAATATCCATTGTAGCCATTGCTAAACCAGCACCATTAACCATGCAACCAACGTTACCATCTAATTTCACATAGTTTAATTCTGCTTTACGAGCCTCAACATCAATAGGATTTTCTTCAGACTCATCACGCATTGCTTCAATATCTTTGTGACGGTATAATGCATTATCATCAATAGATACTTTTGCATCTACAGCAATAATTTTATCATCAGAA
>CALMMX010000084.1 GCA_937868545.1 uncultured Bacteroidota bacterium | reverse complement strand
TATATGTCACAACCTTAGGCCCTGAAGTTGTATACGTGTGACTGATAGTTGCTCCCGTAAATGTTCCTGTACCATCCCCAAAATCCCAAACATGACCAGTAATGCCTGCAGTAGGTGTAGATGTTGCTGTAAAGTTGGTAGCTGTATTTAAACATCCACTAGTATTAGTAAAACTTGCAACAATAGAAGGTGAAACAGAAACAACTTTAACAATACTATCTAAACAACCTCCATTTGACACTTTTAACTCTACATTATAAGTTCCTTGAGCAGAGAATGTATTAGTAGGATTTTGAGTAATATTATCTGGCACACCATCATTATTAAAATCCCAAGTCCAATTTGTAATTGCGGGGCCACCATTTAGATTTGTTGCATCCGCAAAAGGAACTGTAAACGTGCTTTGGCAAGCTGTAGTTGTGAAGTTAAAATTGGCAATTGGTTTTGGAGATAAAATAAAATTTGAAAATAATACAGGACTCTGACAACTCGTACCCTGCATACCGAGTGTGACTGAATATGAACCCACGGCGGCAGCATTAACACATTGAGAAGTTTGACCTGTAACTCCAGGACCATTCCATGAGTATGAAGTAAATCCAGGAGGAGCACATAATGTATTATTTCCAACCGCACAAAAAGCAGTGTTTGTTTGTCCAACAGGTATATCAACACCATTTAATTCTAAGGTCATTGGCTCGCAAGAAGCATCAATATATGCATATCCAGGATGTGCACCTTGTGAAGCAACACAACCTCCAACTGTAAATTCAATATTTACACATTGCCCTATATAAGCAGATAAATCGAATGAACGTGTTTGCCAAGGTTTATATAACCAAGATCCACTTGTAATAAAACTTGGATCACCTGTACTACAACCTGAACCAAAAGCAGAAGCTTGGTATTGCGCACAAGGAATAACCACATTATTACAAGTTTCAAATTTAATATTAAAGAAAGGTTGCTCAGCACAAGTATGTGTTCCATCTTGCAAAACAACAGCATACTTATAAATAAATACTGAGTTAGCAGCTGTAACTGTAAAAGTTTGATTTAAGCGATAAGACATACCACCTGTACCTGTTTGACCTAAACGAACTGCGAAATTTCCACCACCAGGAGGTACCATCGGAACTGCAGCACCAACATTAGGATCATTACCTGGTGTAACAATAACGGCTTGTGTAGTAGCCGCTGCACAACAGCCAGCCATTGTTTGAGAATTTGTATTAGAACCTTGTAAAGCTGTCCAACCAGCTAATGTTCCTGTTTCAAAGCCTGGGTTTGTACAAGGCGCTTGAACGGTTGGATCTGCTTCTTTTGAAACTTGATAACCGTAATGAAAATCGATATAATTACGTTTTAATACTGCAACAAAACGTTTTTGCATCCACTCTTCTGAATAATTCATTTTTGCTTGTTCCAAAGCAGCAGCTTCATCAAAGCCCACTAGTGAATCTGCATCATACTCCAGTGGTAAATAAAACTTATCAATAGTTCCGCCATTAGCATCTTTGTGCAAATGATGATTATCTGTTTGGGAAAAGCCATTAACTGGTATTGCTAAACAGCAGATAGCAACTATGACTAGTTTAATGATGTTTTTCATATGTAGTAGTTTGTTTATCATACAATTATAAAATAGTTCTTTTCTAAAAAATAGGGGAAAACTCCCTTAATGTAATTTTTGTTAATTTAAGTTTTAGCAATACAATAATATATACTTTTTTATTAAAAATCAAACTTTAAACTAAAAAGAAAGGGGGATTAACTAACTGATAATCAGATTTCACCCAATTTTATTTTGTAGGGATTTTGTAGAGTAGTAATTGATTGATTTACAAGATGTAAATAACACTTGATGACAATTATATCTATATAAAAAGTAAAATGATTAGTGTCAAATTTATAGGTCGGAATATACTTTCTTCCAAATTGCTAGAGAATATAATCTGACAATAAAATTAGGCTTGTTTATAAGTAGATTCTCAAAATTAGAAGCGAGGTAATCTGTATTCAAAAAATTTAACTGTGAACTTATTTCATTTATCATTTGCTTTTTATGAGGTAAAAACCATTTTTGAACAGGTGTTTCAAAACCTATTTTATCTCTGCGAGTATATATGGTATTAGGGATATATTTTTTAGAAGCCTCTCTCAATAAATATTTTGAAATACCCTTTTGTATTTTTTCACTTCCTTTAATAGAAAATAAATAATCTACTAATTCAACATCATCAGCAAAAGGCACACGACTTTCAATTCCAAAAGCCATACTACATCTATCTTCACATTTTAAATAAGATTTTAACCTTCCCTGATAATCTGCTGCCAATTGAGCATTTAATGTAGATTTCAATTTTTCGTTTTTACTCTTACCAAATTGTTTTTTATCAGAATTAAAATAACTTGAATAATCAATGCTTAATCCGAATGCATCTTTTACCAGTTGTTTTGCAAATAATTTATGAGCATTTGGGATTGTTTGTTTTGAATCATTGATATTCTTAAAACTAAACTGCTCTTTCCATAAAGCCATGTAATGATGAGAATATCCGCCAAACAATTCATCTGCCCCTTGTCCGTCTAAAACCACTTTAATATTGTTCTCTGAAGCTAATTTCATGACTCTATGTTGTGAATACGTGCTCGTACTCCAAACAGGCAAATCTTGATAATAATTTAATTCATCAATATCTTTAAAAAAATCGTCCGCTGTAGGGCTAACAGTTTTCCAATTACCTCCAACAAAATCTGAAACTTGTTTAGCGTAATTTGTTTCATCAAATAATTCGTTAAGAAAAACGGCTGTAAATAATTTCATTTGCTTATTTGGTTGCAAATGTTTTGAAACACCAGCTATAATGGAACTATCCAAGCCTCCACTCAAGCAAGAACCTACTTCTACATCACTTCTTAATCTTAAGTTAATAGCGTTTAATAATTTCTCTTCAATGGTTTGAATTATTTCTAACTCACTTTTTATATTTAAAGTCTGTTTAGGTAAACTGTAATAATTTGAAACCTGAAAAGTATGTGTTCTTAAATTATATACTAAATAGTGCGAAGGTTTTAATTCATTAATCCCTTTAAATAAACTTTGTTCTGTCGTTTCTAAATTTCCATTTACAATAAAATCAAACTGCTGCGTTTCATTAATTTCAAAAGGAATTAATTTAGATTTAATAAATGCTTTGTATTCACTTGCAAAAGCAAAGGCTTTGTTTGTATTAGAATAGTAAAAAGGTTTCACTCCTACTCTATCTCTGGCACAAAATACTTGATTGTTTTTTTTATCTAATAAAGTAAAGGCAAACATGCCATTAAACTTTTGTAAACATTCTACGCCCCATTCTTTGTATGCTTCAAGCACAACTTCTGTATCGGTTTGCGTTACAAAAACATGTCCCTTGTTTTTTAATTCTTCTCGTAATTCAATATAATTGTATACTTCGCCATTAAATGTAATCCAATAATCACCTTGTGTATCGCACATAGGCTGGTGACCAGATTCGGATAAATCAATAATAGATAATCGGCGATGCGCAAATGCTATCTCATAATTTGATTCTATATTTTGTATGGATGTATTAGGATTAAATAAAAATGAATGACTTTCTTTATTTATTTGAGGTGTTTCATTTGAAAAAACTGGAATTGATTTTGTGTTTGAGAAAAAAGCAAAACCTTCGCCATCTGGTCCACGGTGTTTAATGGCTTGACTCATAGCAAAAACAGTATCTTTGAGAGAAAGAGAATTATTTTTAGAAATGACACCTGCTATACCACACATAAATAGTTAGACTTTAGAAGTTTGTAGTAAATTTTTATACACATCAATCCATTCTGCCTGCTCAGGAACAAAGCTATCATTATGCCAAACCGAAACAAATTCGCCACCTTGTTTTTTTTTTTTTTTTAACAGATGATGAATCGTGGCGTTTGCATGTTCGATACTATATCCATTATAATCTCTCAAAGTACCTTCCATAATAGTGCTTGGATGAATAGTTAATGAAGTAATTTCATTTCTCTCTAAATCAAACCAAGGAAAAGGCGTGCATAAACCCGCTCTAAATCCCGATTGTGAAGCATAAATCATGGTATAATCATCCGTGATGCCAGCATTTATAAAAACTCTATAGGTTTTAGGGAATTTTATTCTTAAAAAGTGGCAACGAGCAGAGGTGACTTTTTTCTCAATAATATCTTCTAAGCGTTTTTTTTCAATTTCTATTTTTTCAAGATGATTAAATGATTCATAGGACGGATGTAACCCTATTTCATGCTTATTTGACAAGCCTTTCAATAATTTTCTAAAACCAACTTTATTATAATGAGGATTTTTATCGTACGTCGAATAATCTCCAATTAAAACAAAATATTGTAAAGCTGTTTGAGTTTCATC
>CALMMX010000083.1 GCA_937868545.1 uncultured Bacteroidota bacterium | reverse complement strand
CAGGTAGTACTTGTTGGTGATAACACCAACAAGGGCTGAAAAACCAACAAGGGCTTAAGAGGTTTAATTACCTTGCGCCTCAATTTTTTCTATAAATGCTTTTCGGCTATTGCGCGAAACTTCGGCAGTTTTGCCACTTTTAAAAGTAATAACTCCTATTTCTGCTTTTTTACGAAATGCTGCTATGTGGCTAATATTAACTAAATATGAACGGTGCGTTTTAATAAAATTACCTAAGTGCTGTAAAATTTCTTCAAAATAGCCCATTGGTTTGGATACAATTTTTTTTGTTCCATCAGTTAAATGAATGGCAGCATAAGCTCTTTCGGCTTCAATAAATTCAATATCGTTAATGGCAATGTATTCGTAACCGTAGTTTACAGGAATGGTAATGGTTCCGTTATTTTTTTGCTGAAGGTTGTTTAATAAATTATTGAATTTTTTTGAATCTTGATTTAGGTTTTTTTCTTTCGCCACTTTTTCAATGGCTTCTAATAATTCGTTTTCCTGAATTGGTTTTAATAAATAATCAATGGCTGATAACCTAAATGCTTGTATGGCATAATGATTATAAGCTGTTGTAAATATAACGTTGTATTCAACTCCATTTTTAGCAAGTTCTTCTACCAATTCTAATCCCGATTTACCTGGCATTTTAATGTCTAAAAAAATTACATCGGGTTTAACAGCATGTATCAATTTAATGGCATCATCTACATTTTCGGCTTCGCCTAATATAGTTACATGTGGTGCCAATTCTTTTAGCATCAATTGAAGCAACTCTCTTGCTTGAGGCGCATCGTCTATTAAAACAGCGCTTATCGCTAGTTGTTTATTCATCTGTTTCAATTTTTATAATCACTTTTGTACCAATTGAATTTTCATTATCATATAAATCAACAATCTCAACATCTACTAATTTTCTGTCTTTATTTAAAAGTTCTATTCGCTTTTCAATAGCGGTTGTTGCAAACGATTGATGGTTTGTTTTTTCGGTATTATTAATTTCTTGCGAAGCCGTTCTTCCAATGCCATTATCAATAATTTCTATCACTATGTTATGTTCGCTTTCGCTAAAAACATGTAAAGTTAAGTGTTTATGTCCTGTTTTATGATGCAGGCCATGTTTAAAAGCATTTTCAACAAATGGCTGAATAATAAGTGTTGGAATATGAGTTTGCAATAAATCAACATCTTCATTAATTGTTTGCGTATAAGTAAAATCTTCTTTCAACAACATGGCTTCCATGTTAATGTATAATTTCATCATTTTTAATTCGTCGTTTAACGATATAGAGGGGCTATTACTCATGTTTAAAAATGTACGTATTAAAGCAGAAAATTCGTTTAAATATTCGGAAGCTTTTTGTTTATCATTTTTATAAATGTAGGCTTTGATAGAATTTAAAACATTAAAAATAAAATGAGGATTCATTTGAGATTTAAGGGCTGTTTCTCTGCTCAGTCGTAATTCGTTTTCAAGATTGATGCGTTCTATTTCTTTACGTTGTAATTGTTGCATTTTACGGATGCGAATTGTAAATAGAAAGTAAGCAAGAGCTGAAATCACTATTCCAATTAATACATTAAACCATAAACTTTTCCAAAAAGGAGGTTTAATTGTTCCGCTTAACAAAATAGTATTTTCTGAATCTAATCCTAAATGATTTATCACTTTTAATTCAATTTCAAAATCGCCCGATGGAATATTTTGTATGTCTATTTGTTCAATAGAGGAAGGAAGCTTTACCCAACTTGTATCTGTAGTTTTAATACGATATACGTATTGAAAATTGCCATTGCTATTATAGGTACTTGCTTCTGGATAAAGCAAAAGAGATTCGCCATAGCTTAGCAATAAATTAGTAGGATTGTTAGTGTGAGTTTTTCCAGCAATTATTTTTTTTAAATATACGATGGCGGTTGTTTTATTTTGAGTTTCGGATAAAGGAATTTTTTGCAGACCTTTTCCAGTAGCAAGCCAAACACTTTCCGTTGCAATAACTAGGCTTTGTATATTATCAGATGCTAAGCCCGAAAGTTTAGTAAATGTTTCCCATGTATTATTTTTAATAGCGTATTTCCAAAGACCTTTATTGGTTGCGGCGTATATAATTCCTTTATGCTGTTTTATTTTTACGGCTTGTGTTTTATCTGGAATTTCGGAAATGTAGTTACTTTTATCATTTTGGTTAACCGAATAAATTTTGCCGTTAAATGTTAAGGCGTAAATCAGTTGATGTTCTTCATCAAAATTTATAGAAAGTATTTGTTCGCCTTCAAATAAAGTAGTTTGCACAATCCATTCATTATTTTGATAAATAACTTTCATTAAGCCATCGTTGCTTGCTACCCAAACGGTATGCTTGCTTTCATTATATTCTATCTCTCGTATCCAACGTAGTTTGATAATGTTATTGTTTACGTATAAACCATGCGAGCTACCAATAAAACAATCGTTGCCAATTTGTTTCATCGTTTTTATAGCTTTTATTCCCGAATCTTGATGCGTAATTGCATTTTCTTTTAAGGAGAATAAATTATTGTTCGTGTAAAAATGTAATGTTTTTGTGTTTATATTATAATCAAAGCTTTGTACATCGCCGTGGTTGCCTGTGTGAAACGTTGTAAGTTGGTGCGTGTTATGATTTAGTTTCCCAATAGTTCCATTGATAGTTGCAAAATATATGTTGTCATCTCCGTAAGTTATTTTAGCAACCTTATCATTATTTAGTAATTCATTATCTGTATTCCAAACTAATAGATGTATGTTTGGCACTCTCAACAAACCTGTTTGCAAGGTACTAAGCCAGTAATTGCCTTCACGATCAATCATGCAATCCGAAAATGATTTTTCTGGATAAAAAAGCTCTGCTACTTCTGAAGTTGCGTTGTATTTAATAATTCCTTTATACGTACAAATCCATAAGTTGCCGTCAGGCAATGATGTTACACTAGTTATTTTACGATTAGAAAGTAGGTTTAATAAATTGGGATTAGTTATTTGTTCTATTTTATTTTTTGAATAAGTATAAACAGTATTTTTTTCCGCCGAAAATAGCCACAATTTTTGCTTGTGATATTCTGGAAAAAATACTCCAGGCGATTGATTTTTAAAAATGTCGGTTTTAAATAGTTCTTTCTTTCCTCTCGAATATTGGGCAATTCCATTCGATTCTAAAAAAAACACCGTATCATTTGGATGGTGCTTTGAATTTTTAGTCACATAATTATTATTTGTAATTGCCAATTCATTGTTGTTCGTTCCAAATTTTGTCCAATTATTTTTTTGTTCGTTGTAAATACTAATTCCCCCCGAATGGCTAATAAAAATTTCTCCATTTTTATTGCTTGTAATACTGGTAATTTTACTAGGAAACAAATTACTAATTTCAATGAGGGTGTCGTTTTGTAACATAAACACCTGCGACTGAAAATTGTAGCAAAATAATTTCCCTGACGATGAAACGGTTAAGCCTGTAATTGATTTTGCTTTTTGTTTTTGGCACTTGTAAGGGATGTATCTAATGCCGTCATATTTATATAAGCCCGCATCGCAACCAAACCACACAAAGCCTTTATTATCTTGAACGATGCTGTATATTTCGTTACTAGGCAACCCATTTTCATCGTTATAAATGAAGTATTGTGGATATTGTGCGACTATTACTTTATGTAATAATAGAATAGCAACGACTATGTATTTTTTGAACTTCAAGTTGATTGAAAAGTTTAAAAATACGATTTAAGTTTAAGAGAAGAAATTTTTCTGCCATTGTTGGTGTTATCACCAACAGTTTTTAACTAAGTAATAAATTAAAGACAAATTTATAATTGCTATAAATTATAGCAATCAGTTGTTGCGAAACGCATTAATTTTGATGCCCTTGTTGGTATTATCACCAACAAGTTAATGTGATTATTTCATAATTAAATTTAATATGCCAAAGTTAAATCACTCCGATAATCCTGTTCAATTTTATACTGCCACTATTTTGGAATGGAAAAAATTATTAAAGCCAACAAAATATAAACAAATTATTATAGATAGTTTATCTTTTTTGGTAAAAGAAGAACGTGTAAAAATTTATGGTTTTGTAATCATGGATAATCATATTCATTTAATATGGCAAGGAACGGATATGTATTCATTAAAGCATAGTCAGTTGAGTTTTATGAAATACACGGCACAACAAATAAAATTTGATTTAGAAAAAAGCCACCCTATGGTATTGTCAAAATTTTATGTAGAGGCAAAAGATAGGAAGTTTCAATTTTGGGAGCGTAATGCTTTGGCAATAGATATTATGAGTCATAATATTTTTGTACAGAAGTTAACTTATATCCATCTTAACCCTGTTAGAGCTAATTTATGTGAACATGAATTAGATTACGAATTTTCATCAGCAAAACATTATCACGAGATAGAACATCCTTATACCTTTTTAGAACCTTATGATAGAATTTTTTGGTGATGCTTTGTACTTGTTGGTGATAACACTAATGAGCTCACTTTTATTGCCGCTGTTGGTGTTATCACCAACAGTTATTGTAGCATGTGTAACGTAAACTGGATTACAATGGGATTTTGGAATCTAACGCTTTGTACTTGTTTGTAATGTATTGTACTTGTTGGTGATAACACCAACAAGGGCTGAACACCAACAAGGTCGTAAAAGTTATTTTATCCAAGCATCAATTTTCATTTTATTGCCGCTGTTGGTGTTATCACCAACAG
>CALMMX010000082.1 GCA_937868545.1 uncultured Bacteroidota bacterium | reverse complement strand
ATGGCATTATCAGCGCTAATGCTTTTATTGAAATCAGTAACTAATGATGGATTTATTAATTCACAGTTTTTATAGGTTTGGTTTAATTCATTTGCCATTTTTTTACAAAACGGTAAATCGCTTAACTTAAATTTGGTAAGTTCGGGCGCGAAAAATTTAATGCTATACTCATTTAATGGTGTTTGATGGTTTTCTTCCCAGCCAATGGTAGCAGATAATTGATAGCTAATAGCATATTTGTTTAAAAGATAATTGTTATTTAGAAATGAGTTTGTTTTGTTTTCATTGGTGGTTAAAATTTCAAAAGGAATAGTATTAAGTCCTTCATTTGGCAAGATATAAAGATGATTTATAGTTGTATCTAATAAATGATTAATTGGTTTAAAATAACGGTTGTAAACAGAGTAACTAAATTTATTAAATGCTACAGGCATACTATCCTTTAATAAGCTAAATAGTTTATTTTGTGTAATAGTAGTTGTATTAATTTCACTATCATAGTAAGGGTCTTCAAGTATGATGAGTTCTTTTGTGTTTTTTGTAATTATAAAAGCAACTAATAAACCATTACCTAAATTTGGGTGCGCATCTGCATAGCAAATGATAGCTTCATTGTTTTTTATGTTGGGTTGTAAATTAGTTAGTGATATGGTTTTTAAATCACTTTTAATTTCAGTTTTTAAATTTGATATCTTATCAAATTCATTGGTATAGTTAAATAAAATAAAATGTTCCGAAGCCATCAGTTTTTTATTTATATCTACTTCTGTAAATATGGAACTCTGTTGTTTGTGAACCAATAATGATAGTTGTTTGCTTTTATCGGCAAAAACAAAAGCGCTATCAATATAGTTTATGTTTTTTGTATGCTGGTATAGCTTAATATATAAACCCGTTATTGTATTAAACGGATTAATGTAATAAGGATCTCTTAAAGCTTTGCTATTTAAGTTAAGTTGCTGTATGTATTCTAAAAAATAAGGAATAGATTCTTTATTAGTTACTACCGATTGCTTTAAAATAGTTAAGTTATTGGTTTGTTTATATTTTAAAGCATAAGCATAATTTAAATACGTATAGCAGGTTAATAACAAACTGTGATTAGTAGTTATATGATTCCCTTTTTCAGTAATAGTCGTTAAAACGTTTTTTGCTTTAAATAGATAGTCTAATGCTTCATTTGGTCTTTCATTATAAGTTTCCATTAAACCCCTTAGCATATCATTTTGTGCAATACCTGGGTTTTTAGTGCCACAACACGTGGTTATTATTGCGGTTGATTGGTCGTAAAACTCCTTATTTTTAGCAAAGTAAAATTTAGCTTCTTTTGATTTAATGGATAGGTAATACAAGTATAAATCAATATAAAAATTAGCCTTACCTCTTAATAAATTAGCATAATGAATATTATCTTTTGGGTATTGTTTTTTACAGACGTATAAAGCCGAATCAAAATAGGCCGTTATATACTTTTTACGGGCAAGATGAGCCTCATGTTTTTTTCCTAGTTTTAATAATTGTGAAACGTATTCAGTTCCTGTATTTCGAGCTGCCGAAGCTCTTGCTTTGTACACTTGGTGTATATCTATCAATAGTTTATTTTCCGTACTTTTCCATACTATTTTTAGCGCTTTAGCAGAAAAGTAATTAGCGCTATCAGCCATAATATCATAACCATAGCACAAGGCTAAATAAGCGTAATATTGCGCCGTATAAATTGAATTGGTATCTTTTAAAGGGTTCTGCAAAAGCCAGAGGCTATGTGCCGATTGTTTTGCTTTTGCAATATTTATGATACTATAATTAGTGTAAAAAGATGTTTTCAAATAAATCTCCTTATCTTTTTTTGAAAGTGTTTTATAATCAATTTGATTTAAAATACTAATGGCCGAATGGTTGGCGCCCATTTCATAATAGTAATTTGCCTTTGTTAATTGATTATTTTGTCCCTTAATAAGGCTATAACAAAGCCATAACAAAACTATTGATATCCGTGTCTTCAAAATAAACTATTACATTTAGCATGTTAATTTAGTAAATAAATTAACAATGCAGACGGTGGCTTAACATTCAAAGCTTAATTTACAAGGACTAGCATATTTATAGGTTTTATTATTTGCATCATAAATAATATGAGCATTTAATTCTTCTTTCATGTAAAGCACATAGTTATATAATGTTCTTTCTGATATTTCAAGAGTACGAGCTAACTCTTTTGGCGTTCCTGTTTTTTGAAGAACTATTTTATTGTGTAGTTTAATTATTACTCGAATATCCATAATTAAATACAAAACGATTAATTAATGTCTACTTCCCGAAATGAAATAAATGTTTATTTTTACTTAATCACAAATTAATGGAACTAAAAAATGACATACTTTTGTTTTCGGAAGGCGATAACGCTGTTTTGTCGATTTTTTATTCTCGATGGAAGGCTGAGTTATATTTGGTAGCTTATAATTACTGCAGAAACTCAGAAGATGCCGAAGATGCCGTTTCCGAATGCTTTGCGAAGTTATTGCAAACAAGTATGCAACAACGAAAAGTCAAATTTGTAGAAAACAACATTGATATTAAGGCGCTTTTGCTAGTTATGGTGCGTAATAGATGTCTTGACGAAATAAAGCAAAAAAATAATAGGCAAAGGATTATGGGCTCTATTCTTCATCTTTTTAATACAACTACTAGAAACAAATCTTATGATAAAATTGATAACGAGAGTTTTAAAAAACTCTGCACTTGTATTCCTGAAAAAGAAAGAGTAATCCTTTTATTAAATATTGATGGATATTCACATCAAGAAATTGCCTTACAAATAGGTATAAGCGAAAAAACGGTCAGTAATAATTTAACGTTGGCGCGTAAAAAAATAAAAGAGTTATGGGATGATTTTATGAATTAATCGTATTATATAAACAAGATGAATGAGGAGCAAATAAAGGAACAATTATTAGAATGGTTAAATAAGCCATTTAATGACCCATCTTTTGATTTTTCGGAGGCTCTTTTGCATTATCCAGGCTCCGATGAAACAGTGCTTGGCGCAAAGTTGTTTTTAGTGGATAATAACAGCAATTATAAATTGTTGCATCAACGCATCACTGGATTAAAATTTACTGATGTAAAAAAAACAAATATTACAATGTTTCGTTATGCCGCTTCCATTGTTTTTTTAATAGGCATAATAGGAATTTATTATATTGTTTCAACTCGAAATTCTTATGACGAGTTTAAAGTAGTAGAAGAAGGATTGCCTGTATTTATGAGTGAGAGCAAGGCTAATTTTGATGGTTTTATGAATCAATATCGAATTGGGAATTACAAAGACGCTATTTCAATAGGCAATAAATTAAATAAAGATAATAATGATACTCTTAATTTTTACATAGGTTGTTGTTATAGTTATAATAAGAATTACGAAGAAGCTATAGCTTTTTTTGAAAAAATAAGTTCAAATTCTAAATTTTATTGCAATTCGCTTTACCAAAAGGCCTTCGTATATTCGCAAATAGATAATAAAGATTCAGTTATTGTCACACTTAATAGCCTATTAAAGGCGGACTGTCCATTTTATTACGAAAAAGGAAAATTATTAAAAAAAGAAATATTAGAATAGCGTAACTGTTGATTGCTAGATGGATTAAACGACCAACATTTAGAAAATATTAAATCTGCTCTTAAAAGTGTATTACGGCATGCATAATTCTACTTTCTTTTATCCTTAACCGTGTTTTCA
>CALMMX010000081.1 GCA_937868545.1 uncultured Bacteroidota bacterium | reverse complement strand
ACTTGCGCTTTTAAACCTAATAATATTTTTAGTTACATTTTTTTGAATGTTTATTTTCAATACCACTCCAGCGTCTGTAAACCTCCAATATTGATTTGATAAAAAATTGCCCAATGAATACGCAATAAACGCTGTGTCATTTATAGCTTTTGAATACTGTAATGTTGTAGGCCCAATAACATGAGGATGAGCACCAATAACAAATTGTGCACCAGCCTCTAAGGCATATTTTACAGCATTTTTTTGGGATTGTATTGGTTCGGATACATTTTCAACTCCCATATGATAAAAAACCAAAACCGCATCCGCTCCTTTTTTCTTACATAGTTTTACAGCATTAGTAATCCCAGCAGAATCAATCACATTTAACATGTATTTATGATCATTGCTAGGATATGAACCATTAGTGCCATAAGTATAATTTAGTATCCCTAATTTCACACCTTTAATAGTTAATATTCTTACCGAATCATGATCTGCTTGACTCAAATAAGTACCTGCATAACCCAAATTGTTGTTTTTTATAACTTCAACTGTTCTTAATAAACCAGCTTCTCTGGTATCCATACTATGATTATTAGCTGTAACTAAAAAATCAAAACCTGCATCTTTAAGAGCTTCGCAATATGAATCAGGTGAATTAAAAGCAGGGTAACCAGCATAAGGTTGTGTAGTACCAGCAAATGTAGTTTCTAAATTACCAATAGTAATATCAGCATCTTGCAAATACGGCTTTATAAATTCAAAACTAGGTTTAAAATCATAAACACCCGATTTAACCTCAGCATTTTTTGTTTGAGGTAAATGGCACATTAAATCACCTACCAAATTTATTGATATTTCAGAAATAGAATCTGGAAAATAATTTATTGGAGGAATGGCGGTTTTAGTTTCAAACTCTTTTTTTTCATTTACTGCTATATTAGAGGCAACAGCTGGTACTTCTATAACGGTTTTTTGGGCTGTTGAACACTTAATAATAAAAAGTGCTACAACCGAAAAAAACAAAAATGTATATATAATTTTCATCTTCAATTTTTTAAATCATTTAAATAGCAATTACAAATAAACCTTGAGCTTTCTTGTAATGGTTTAAATGTAAAGTCTAATGTTTTTTTTATTTTAGAATTATCAAAAGTTGTAATCTGTAATCCTGATACTATAGTTTCTTTAGTAATTAATTGCTCCGAGTTTGAAAACAAACATCTAATAAAATCAAGGTATTTACCAATAGTTAAAATCATTTTACCTGCCATAAATTGGGGCGGTTTTTTACCATAATTGGTTTGAATAACCGTTAATATTTCTTTAAAACTATGATTCCCTTCTGATAATATATAACGTTGATTAAAAACTTTTTTGTCAATTAATTTAATCATACAATTAGCCACATCAACAACATCAACTGTTGCACTTGCTCCTGAAGTGTAAAAAGGAGAACCATTATAGCAGGTATCAAATAATTTCCCGGAACTTTGTTTCCAAAAACCTGGTGCTAACACAATACTTGGATTTACAATTACTGCATTTAATCCTTCTTCTACACCTCTCCAAACTTCTCGCTCTCCATTATATTTGCTAATAGCATAATTTCCTGCATCTGGCGATGACTTCCAATAAATACCTTCATGAATGTTTTGAGTAATATCGGGGTTATGAATGGCGGCAATAGAACTTACATGACACAGCGCTTTAATATTTTTTTCCAAACAAGCATTTACAATATTTGCAACCCCCTCAACATTTATTTTAAATAATTTCTTCTCAAATTTTTTATTAAAAGAAACAAAACCTGAACAATTATATACTGTGTCAATTCCTTCAAAAGCATCAATTAAAGAATATATATCACAAACATCTACATCCACCCATTTTATTGAGTCAAACAACTCATTAAATTGTGGAGTATAATATGAAAATAATTTTTTGGTTTTATTAATATCACTACTGCTTTGCTTAGCACAAACTACGCTTTTGTTTTGTTGCAAAAGTTGTAAAGCAACCTGTGCTCCTATTGTTCCAGTTGCTCCTATTACTAAATTCATTTAAACAATATTTATAAAATGTGCTAAACTAAATAAACTCAAAGAAACCACTATTCCAATAAAAAAACCAGCATAAACTTGGCTAGAAGTATGTGCCTTTAAATACAAACGTGCAAATCCAATTAAACCAGAAATTAATATTATTAAAGAAATAAATTCCAACAATGGTATTTGCATAAACACGCACAACGCAATAACAACCCCCAACATACCTCCAATAGCAACCATATGCGCACTTATTTGCCACCATAAATTAATGATGGCCGTTAACAAAATACCAATTGCCCCCACTAAAACAAATAGTTTTACAGTTGGCCAAATTGGAAATTCATAAATCAAATAAAACAAGCCAAAATAACATAATGCCGTTGCCAAATAAGGAAAAGTTCGTTCTTTCCTATTCTCTGCCATATAAGACGAAACGTAATTCAATTTTACAAGAATTAACAAGTTTAAAAGGGGCATTAAAAAAGTAAAAGCAAATACAGTTGCAACAATAGCAAACTTTAATTTTAATGGTGTAAAAACAAAAAACATGCTATTAGTAATACCAAAAAAAATAATGATACACCCGTAAGTTGTAATTAAGAGTGGATGAAATAAATAAGAAATAATATTAGCTAATTGTTTCACAATAAAAAAGGCTAATTTACGTTAATTTCCTTACAACAACACATCATTATTACTTAATAATTACATACTTTTATTGTAATCCAAAATGAATTTTAAAAGCCAAAAATACTTTTTATTATCTTTTTTAGTTTTTAGCCAATGCATTATTGCCCAAACCAAATTAAAAAACGAAAAGTATTTATCTTTTGGCTTAAATGCAGGTATGATTGGTAGATCTCCAGTTAAAATTGAAGCTGATAATAACACTTATTTTCATAGAGCCATGAATTTTGGAGCTGGTATGCTAACTGATAACAGTGGTAATAAGCGCTTTTCAATAATTGCAAACACAAGCATTGGAGCTCATTTTGGTTTTATGTGGAAGGATAAAAAGAAGAGAAATTTTACAGGGATACATTTTGAATTTCAAAAAAATAAAGCATGTTATTCATACAACCAACCTTTTAAATATGGTTTTAAAGGAGACACCACTTTAAGATGGGTTGAAGCGGACAATTACCTTAAATATTCTATATCATTACAAAGAACTTGGCGCTTTGATAAAAACCTCACTTTTGATGATAACTGTTGGTTTGGCAAACTTTCATTTGGCCAATCTTTTATGCATACAAATTTTGGAACACCAATGACGGTAGGTCATGCGGAAGATTGGACTGAAAACGGAACAGGGATGAAATTAAAAATCACTTCTTCAAATAAAACATCAAATGTAATTAGTGCCGAAATAGGAAGAAGACATCTTTATGATAATAATAGTATGTTAGATATTGGAATCGTTTACCATGCACCATTAACCTATTCATGGATTGAAGAATACGAATTTTTTAAAAGCGGTACCTCTGTTGGGAAAAGTAAATTTACTTATACTGGGGCAACCGTAATGTTAAACCTAACGTATACTTATAACTATAAGTTTAAAGCTAAACCAATTGATTCTACAAAATTTAACGACCTTGCAGAGGAAGAAATTTTAGACACAATAGGCACTAAAAATCATCATTCTGGATTTAAAAATCATAAAGTAAATGGCAGAAAATATTCAATTCAAAAAACAATAAATACGGATAAAGAAATTCTAACTATTAGCGTTTGGGACAAAAATAAAGTAGATGGAGACATAATTTCGTTATACCTAAATGGAGAACTTATTTTAGAAAATTTTACAGTATCTCATACTAAAAAAGACATAGAAATTCAATTAAAACCTGGCTCAAATATTTTAGTAATGCATGCACTAAATTTGGGTAGAGTTCCACCAAACACTGCTGCATTAAGCTTTTTTGATAACGGAAAGAAAAAAGTAATTACTTTAGTTTCTGACCTAAAAAAAAGTGGGGCTCTGGAATTAATTTATAACCCATAAATTGTTGTTTTACTTTTTATAAAAGTCTACAGCAGCATCTTTACTATTATTGTAAAATTCAAATACAATTTTTACAAGTTTGCCATTCCACTCAAACCTATTTTTATTTTTTATAGGTGCTCCATATTTATCTTTCAAATATTTAAAAAAAGCTGCTCTAGTATCTCCTTTGGTTGACAATGAAATTGCTGATAATTTGTTTTTGATAAATGTTATTCTAATAAAATCAAATTGAACACCACTAATTTTTATTGCATCAGAATTTAAAGTATATAATTGAGAATTTCCTTCCTCAAATTCCAAACTCATATTTTTAAATGAATCTTTAGAGGTGCCAAAAATGTAATTGTCTATGCCATTACAACTATCTAAATTTTCATTTAACAAAATGAAATTTAATGGAGAAAACAGTAACAAGAAAAATATAAGTTTCATAACCAAGGTGCGCTAATTTTTAATTTATGCTTCTCGAAATACTAAATTACACAATTATAGACCAATTTTTGTTAATTTATTACCAAAAAAATCTTAACATTTTACTTACAAATGTTTACATTTTCCGCTTTTCAACATCATTTGCTGGGGTTAAAATTTGAGCAAGACAGATATTGGAATTAGAGCAATTTTGAAAAATAGAAATTTTACTCATTTATTATTGCCAAGAAAATTAAACAGTTTCTTAAAACTTTATAGTTATATTTTCAAATCTATTGTTATTTTTGAATTCTGTATGTTTACCTTATATATAAAAGAAATACGTAGTTTTTTAAGTTCATTAATTGGCTACATAGCCATTGGTGTATTTATTACAGGAATAGGCACATTTATGTGGTTAGTACCAAGTGAAAGTGCCGGTTCCAATGTTTTAGAAAACGGGTTTGCAAACATTGACCCCTTATTTATCTTAGCTCCATGGGTGTATCTCTTTTTAATTCCAGCCATTACCATGCGTAGTTTTTCTGAAGAGAAAAAAACAGGCACTATAGAGTTGCTTTTAACACGTCCATTAACAGAATTACAAATTGTATTAGCAAAATACCTTGCAGGTGTAACATTAGTAATAATTTCCCTCCTTCCTACTCTAGTTTACTATTATTCAGTTCATCAATTGGGTTATCCAAAAGGTAATATAGATACAGGTGGTATGTGGGGTTCTTATTTTGGATTATTATTTTTAGGAGCTGGATTTGTATCCGTTGGTACTTTTGCATCTGCAATTTCAGAAAATCAAGTTATTGCTTTTATTATGGCTCTTCTTTTATGTTTTATTACATATGTAGGATTCGATTTTATTTCTGCATCAGGCTTATTTGGTAAATACGATGCTTTTGTAAAAGATTTAGGAATGAACCAACATTACATTAGTATGAGTAGAGGAGTGGTTGATACTAGAGACGTCATCTACTTTTTAAGTGTTATCACTTTCTTTAATTTATTGTCGAAAATTGTGTTACAAAGCAGAAAATGGTAAAAAAACGTTCTATACAAAAAAGTAAGGATCTACTAATGCTAGTAGTCATACTTGGTATACTTATTTGCTTAAACTTTGTAGGTTCATTTTTATTTAAACGATTTGATTTAACTTCTGAAAAAAGATATACACTATCAGAATCTACTAAGAAATTAATTAAGAGTTTAGATGATGTCCTTTATTTAAAGGTTTATTTACAAGGCGATTTTAATCCAAGTTTTACTCGTTTAAAAAATGAAACCAAGGAACTTTTAGATGAATATGTTTCTTATTCAGATGGTAATATAGTGTATGAATTTATAAATCCACTAGATAATCCAAGCAAAGAAGAAACAGATAAAATCGAAAAACAACTTTTCACAAAGGGTATAATGCCCGAACAAATAGTTGACAAAACAACTCAAAAAACATCTGAAACACTTATTTGGCCAGGTGCAATAGTATCATATAAAAACAAAGAAGTTGTATGGCAAATTTTTCAACGCCAAGTAGGTATTGATCAAGAAAACAGTATTAATAATTCAGTTCAAGAATTAGAATACGGTTTATCAAATAGCATTAGAAAAACACAACTTCAAAAAAAACCTGAAGTACTTTTTATTGAAGGACATGATGAACTTGATACAATAAGATCTGCAGATTTCATGCATTCTTTAACTGAATATTATAACGTTTCTCGTGTAGTTATTAATCATAAATTATATGCACTAAAAGGTGCAGATGCGATAGTAATCGCTCAACCAGATTCTGTTTTTGATGAAAAAGACAAATTCATTATTGACCAATTTATCATGCATGGAGGTAAAGCACTTTGGTTAATTGACCCTGTATATACTAACAGAGATACCTTAATTAAAAGAGGTTATACACTTGGTTTTAAAAACGAACTCAATTTAGATGATATTTTATTTAAATATGGTGTTAGATTAAATCCAGTTTTAGTGCAAGATTTGCAATGCTCGCGTATACCTGTTAACGTTGGCTTTAAAGCAGGTCAACCAGATTTTCAACTATTCCCTTGGATGTATAACCCATTATTGTTACCCACCTCAAACCATCCCATTGTAAAAAATTTAGATTTAATTAAAACAGAATATATTGGCACATTAGATACTTTAAATACTAAAAATGTTACAAAAACTATTTTGTTACAATCTTCTAAATACACCAAAACTCAGCCAACACCAGCAAGGGTTTCATTGGCAATGATAAAATACAAGCCAAAGGAAGATCAATATAAAAATTCGTTTCAAAATATTGCCTGCTTGCTTGAAGGTAAATTTGAATCTGTTTATAAAAATAGAATTTCGTCTGTGTTTATGACAGACACAGCCTATGATTTTAAATCGGAAAGTAAACCAACTCGAATGATTGTAATTGCTGATGGCGATATTGCAAAAAACGAATATCAAAGAAGTACAGGTATGATTTACCCATTAGGATATGATATTTATACCAAACAGCAATTTGCAAATAAAACTTTTTTATTAAATTGTATGAATTACCTTTTAGATGATAATGGGCTGCTACAATTACGTTCTCGTGAAGTTAAATTAAGACTGCTTGATAAAAAGAAAATTTCAACTCAAGAAACTAAATGGAAACTAGTAAATGTATTATACCCATTATTAGGATTAATTGCATTAGGTATAATTCAATTTTATATTAGAAAGAAAAAATATTCCACTAAATAACAGTGTCATATTTCTATTTAACAGTTTTTATTTAAAATGATTTAATTAATATATGAAAAAAAAATCAATCATAATTATTGTAATACTAGCTGCTTTAGCTGGTACATCTATTTATTTTTATAAAACTAAAAATAAGGTTACAAATTTAGATACTGATGCTAGTAATTTTAAATATAAAGACACCGCCCAAATTGATAAAATATTTCTTGCAGATAAAGATGGGAAATCTTTGACTTTAACAAGAGAAAAAGAAGGCTGGATGTTGGATAATAAATACAAAGTTCGCCCTGATATTTTAGGAACACTTTTGCAAACCATTGCTTCTGTTGAAGTAAAATCTCCAGTTTCAAAACTAGGCAGAGAAAATGTCATAAAAATAATGGCCTCTAAATCAATAAAAGTTGAAATTTATAGTAATGGAGATAAAGTGAAACAATATTATGTTGGACACACAACTCAAGATCATTTAGGAACATACATGCTACTTACAAATGTTGAAAATGATGAAAATTATTCGGAACCATTTATCACTCATATACCCGGTTTTGAAGGTTTTTTAAACACAAGATACACAACAGATGAATTAGATTGGAGAGACCGACTTATTATGAGCTATATACCTCCTCAAATAAAAACCATACAAGTTGATTTAAAATCAATACAAGACTCCTCATTTGTAATTGAATTAATAAATACAAAGCAATTTACATTAAAAACATTAAAAGGAAAACAAATTCCTTTTGATGAAGATAAGATGAAACAATACATCACCTATTTTTTAAATGTAAATTGCGAAGCCGTAATTGATGAAAAATTACCGTTAATTGACTCATTAAACAACCACGCACAACCATTTGCAAATATTACAATAACCGACATTAACCTTAAAGCTCAAACGGTTTCACTTTATCATAAATATCCTTTGGCAGTAAAAAATGAGCAATATGGTGTTGATTATAAATATGACCCAGATAGGTTATATGTAAAATACAATGAAGGTAAAACAACGGGATTAGGCCAGTTTTATGTTTTTGGTAAGATTTTACAAACCTATGCCTATTTTTTACCTAAGAAATAATTTATTAATGTATCTTTTTCTTATTTAAGTATTATACTAACACAAATCTGTTTAAAAGATAGCCTATGATTTAATTTACTCGACCTTTTCTAAAGTAACTTCGTGTAATTAAAATAAATTCGTTTATATGCTATCTTTTATTCTTCAAATTGGTAATACAGTTGCTACTACTGTAACAAACACCTTAGCAGAACAACCTGCAACTACTGGTATTCAAACTGTAGCAGAAACTGCTCCAACAGAAATATCTCTATTTGAAATGGTTTCAAAAGGTGGAATTATTATGATTCCTCTTGCATTGCTACTTTTACTTGCAATATATGTAATGGTAGAGCGTATTTTAGTTATTTCAAAAGCATCAAAGAAAAATGCTACCTTATTACCAAGTATTAAGGAAATGATTAACAATGGTAATCTTTCTAATGCACGTGCACTATGCAAAAGCGTTAATACTCCCGAATCTTTAATGTTAGAGCAAGGTGTTTCTCGTGTAGGACAAAGTATGGTAGAAATTAGAGAAGCAATGGATAAAGCTGGCGCTTCAGAACTTAACAGATTAGAAAAGAATTTAAGCATATTAAATATCACAGGGCGAATTGCTCCTATGTTTGGATTTATTGGGACTATTATTGGAGTAATTCATATTTTTTACCGTATTAAATTAGCAGGAACAGTTGATATTGAAACAGTATCAGATGGTTTATATCAAAAAATGATTTCTTCTTGTGGAGGTTTAGTTGTGGGTGTTATTGCATTTGTGGGGTATCAATGGTTATCTGCTCGTGTTGATAAATTAGCTCACCGTATGGAAGAAAGCCAAATTCAATTTTTAGATATACTTAACGAACCAAGTAAATAATTAAAATAATAAATATTGAATTTTACATTCATTAAACTATTAACACTTTAAAAAATGGCACGATTACGAAAAAGAGTACACCGAGAAGCAGAAGTGAGCACTGATTCACTAAGTGACATTATGTTTTTCTTAATGTTATTCTTCTTGATATTATCTACAATGGTTAGTCCTAATGCCATGAAAGTTAATTTACCAAGCTCAACAAATAGTCCACGTATTGAAAATAAAAACCCAATACATTTAGCTGTTACTAAAGACCATAAATACTTTATAGATAGTAAAGAAGTTTCTTATGCCGATTTAGAAGCAGAGTTAAAAGCAAAAATTGGAGATAAAACAGAACCTTCTGTTGTAATACACGTAGATAAAGATTTATTATACCAAGATTTTATTGATGTAATGCAATTAGGTGATAGATTAAAATGTAAAATGGTATGTGCTACACAACCATCTAACGGTAAATAAGTATTGAATACTATATAGAATAATAAAATGCAAGTTTCTCAATCAGAAGAAAATAAAAATAAAATAATATCTCTTGCCATATCTTTAGGTATAGTTGGCTTGTTAGTTTTATTTTTATTGCTTTACATTATTCCTATCCCAAACCCATTATTTCCAGAAGTAACAAATGCTGGTGGTGGTGGTGGCACCGAAATTAATTTTGGAACTTATGTAGAAGGAACAGGCAATGTAGAGGGCACAGGTATTGGCAATGCACCAAATGTTGTAGAAAACAGTGAAGCCACACCTGCTGTTACTAATCCCGAGACTCAAGAAGCAATTCATACTAGCGAAAACGGAGAAAATATTAATGTAAACGAAACAAAACCTAAGGTTGAAAATAATACAACTGTTATTACACCAACTAAACCAACTGAAACAGTTAAACCTCATGTAAAAACCATGGCCGAAATAATTGCCGAAAAAGCCTTACAAAATAAAGGTAAAAATGGCGGTGGCAATGGTAGCAGCGGTCATGCAGGAAATGATGGTAGTCCTGATGGTAATCCTAAAACTCATGGAACCGGAGGAACTGGTGGTGGTGATGGTGGCGGAAACGGCCCTGATCATGGTCCTGGTTCTGGAAAAGGCACTGGTGGTTATGGTTTCAGCCTTGCTGGTAGAAGTGTTGTTAGTCCTCCTCCTTTGCCAAAAGACACAAAAGAAGAAGGTAAGGTTGTTGTTGAAATTACTGTTGATAAAACCGGCAAGGTAATTAAAGCTGATCCTGTAGGAAGAGGAACCAATACTAATAGCGTTATGCTCAAAACATTAGCTCGCCAGGCTGCATTAGCTACAAAATTTAATGTAAGCGGCGATTTTGAAGAACAAAAAGGAACAATTACAATTGTATTTAGCTTTTAAACAAATACTTTTTTAGTTAAAAAGTAATTTATCATAATGACTTATCAAAAAACATTAGACTATTTATTTTCTAAGTTACCAATGTATCAAAGGCTTGGAGCCGCTGCATACAAAGCAAATTTAGATAATACTATCGCTATTTGTTCTGCACTTAAGAATCCTGAAAAAAAACTAAAATGTGTACACGTTGCTGGCACCAATGGTAAAGGTTCTTCATCACACATGCTAGCCGCTATTTTACAACAAGCTGGTTATAAAACGGGTTTATACACTTCTCCTCATTTAATAGATTTTAGAGAGCGTATTAAGATAAATGGTAAACCAATTCCTCAAACCGAGGTGGTAAAATTTGTTGAAGAATATAAAGATGTATTTGAAAAAATAGAACCCTCCTTTTTTGAATGGACAGTTGGTTTGGCTTTTCATTACTTTGTTCAACAAGAAGTAGACATTGCAATAATTGAAGTTGGACTTGGTGGCCGTTTGGATTCCACTAATGTTATTAAACCCGAATGTTGTCTCATTACAAACATTGGCTTTGATCATGTAAATTTATTAGGAAACACACTTCTACTTATTGCAGCAGAGAAAGCCGGCATTATAAAACCAAAGACACCTGTGATTATTAGTCAAACTCAACTTGAAGTTTTAGCTGTATTTAACGACAAAGCGCGAGCAGAAAAAGCGCCTATTCTATTTGCAGACAAACAGTTTAAACTAATTTCTCAAACTTATAAAAACAATGCTCTTACTATAGAATTGTTTAATAAAGAAAAAAAAGAAACACAACATTATACCTTGGATTTGGAAGGCACTTATCAAACTAAAAATTTGCAAGGTGTTTTATCTGTTATTGATATTTTACGAAACTCAGGCTTTATAATAGAACAAAATGATATTGTAAATGCCTTAAGTAACGTAAAAAAAATAACTGGTTTAATGGGGCGCTGGCAAACATTATGCACAAATCCTTTAATTATTGCAGATACCGGACATAATTACGATGGTATTATGGAAGTGCTAAAGAATTTAGAAAGGTATTCATATAAAAAATTACATTTTGTTATTGGTGTGGTAAATGATAAAGATGTTTCTGCAATATTAAAACTACTACCTAAAGATGCTACGTATTATTTTTGTAAAGCTTCAATACCAAGAGCATTGCCAGAGGCTGAATTATTTGAACTTGCGAAAAAAAATGGTCTAACAGGCAAAAAATACCCTACTGTTAACGATGCCATTAACGCAGCTAAAAAACAATACAAAAAAAATGATTTAATTTTTGTTGGAGGCAGTACTTTTACTGTTGCCGATGCATTAATGTAGTTTCTTTACTAGTTAAAAAAAGTTAATCCCCTAATTCTAATTATAGTTAGTTTAGTATATTTACTCTAATGATAAAACATCACTTAGGTATCGTATCAACATTAGTTGCAATTGCTTTATTAGCTTTAATTGCTGTGCAAATATATTGGATACAAAGCTCAGTGCAATTAAAAGAAGAAGATTTTGAACGTGCAGTAAACGAATCCTTAAAAAACACTTCAAACCGTTTAGAAAAAATAGCTTACGCAAATAAGATTTCTAAAAAAATAAAGCTTCGTAAGCAAGGGGTACAAATTACTAAACCAACTATTAAAACACCAACCAATCCATCTGGCCAAGATGTTCAAGTGCGTATATTTGAAGAGTTAAGTACAGATTCCTGTGGTGTGGTAACTAGTAAAATGTCGCAAAAAGATTTTGTTGGAGATTCAATAAACACTAAAAACCAATTCTCACCTTATGAATCATTAAATAAACCAAAAGATACTGAAAGTCAAGCTAAAATATTTGAAAATTTAAGAAGTGAACTCTTACAAAATAAAAATGAAACCGTAAACGATTTATATGACGAGTTAATTAGCATTAATGTATATAAAGATTATAAACCAAAAGTAGACTCATTAATGCTTGACAGCGTTTTAAAGCAAGAATTATTTGATGCAGGTATTACTGCTAGATACTCCTATAAAATCACAAGCAAATTAGCAAACGCTAAACAAAGGGAAAACTTTAAAGATCCACAAAAAAGTTGCGACTCGTTACATTGCTTTTTCACCATAAACTTATCGCCTAATAATGTATATGTTACACCACAATACCTTAGTGTATATTTTCCAAATCAAAAAAACTATTTATTAAAAACCATGTGGCTCATGCTAAGCGTATCGGCCATAGTTATTTTAATATTGATTTTTGCATTTTACTATACAATCTCCACCATATCAAAGCAAAAAAAATTATCACACATTAAAAATGATTTCATAAGTAATATGACTCATGAATTTAAAACACCAATTAGCACAATTTCATTAGCCTGCGAAATGTTAAATGATAGTGCAGTTGCAAAAACGCCTGAAAAGCAAAGCCGCTTTTTAAAAATGATTAAAGACGAAAATAAACGTTTAAGTATTTTAGTGGAAAGCATTTTACAAACCTCCATACTTGATAAGGGAGAATTTAAACTTAAAAGAAGCGATAATAATGTTCATGATATTATTGAGCAAGCCATTCAAAATACCCAATTATTAATTGATGCAAGAAATGGGCAAATTGATAAGCAATTAAATGCAAAAAAATGCGTTATAAATGCAGATAAGGTACATTTAACAAATATAATTTTCAACTTAATTGACAATGCTATTAAATACACCAAAGAGAATCCTCAAATCTTAATTTCAACCCTTGACACTGAAAACGGAATACTTATCTCTGTGAAAGACAATGGGATAGGAATTAGTAAAGAGAATCAACGGAAAATTTTTGACAAGTTTTATAGGGTTCCAACTGGTAATGTTCATAATGTAAAAGGCTTCGGTTTAGGATTAAGTTATGTACAAGCTGTAGTTTTTAAACATAATGGCACAATTAATGTAGAGAGTGAACTAGGAAAAGGCAGTACCTTTAAAATTGTAATGCCTTATTATGAAAAAATTGATTAAAAAAACAGTAAAAGAAACAGATATGGACAATGTAAAGACCCAAATTTTATTAGTAGAAGATGATCCGAACCTAGGAATGTTATTACAAGAATACTTAGAAGCTAAAGGATTTGATACCAAATTAGCCACAGATGGTAAAAAAGGGTTTGATGCTTTTTGTAAACAAGAGTTCGACCTATTATTACTTGATGTGATGATGCCAGTAAAAGACGGATTAACTTTAGCAAAAGAAATTAGAGTTACTGATAAAAATGTGCCAATTATCTTTTTAACTGCTAAAAGCATGAAAGAGGATACAATGGAAGGTTTTAACGCAGGTGCTGACGATTATATTACTAAACCATTTGAAATGGAAGAATTATTAGCTCGTGTTAATGCAGTTTTAAGAAGAAGTAGCAAACAAAGAGTGCATAATGTTGAGGATGTAAATTTTAGCATTGGTGCATATACTTTTAATTCTGAAACTCAAGTTTTAATTAGCAATGGTAAAGAACAAAAATTAACTACTAAAGAAAGTCAATTAATGCGTTTGTTATGCGTTCATAAAAATGATGTTTTAGACAGAAATTTTGCATTAAAAACAATATGGCATGATGATAACTACTTTAATGGTAGAAGTATGGATGTTTATATTGCTAAACTTCGTAAATACTTAAAAGACGATTCAAAAGTTGAAATTGTAAATGTACATGGAAAAGGATTTAAACTACTAGTTAATTCTTAAAAACAATTAGAAAATTCAGTAAAAATGGTTTATTTTGTAATAAAATAAACCATTTTTTTATTCTGTACACTACAACAAATATTTCTCAAATTATAAATGCTAAAATAGTTGGAAACACATCTTCAACCATAAATCATTTATTAATAGATAGCAGGCAATTAACTGAGCCATCAAATACAGTTTTTATTGCCCTTACTTCTCAAAGAAACGATGCACATCAATACATTTACAGCCTGATTCAAAAAGGAGTAAAAGCATTTGTTGTAACTCATATTCCAAATAATTGTAAAGAATTTGAAAATGAAGCTTGCTTTTTAATTGTAAAGGACACTTTACAAGCGCTTCAATCATTAGCAACATACCATAGATCTCAATTTGATATTCCAACCATTAGTATTACAGGTAGCAACGGAAAAACAATCGTTAAAGAATGGTTATATCAATTACTGAAAAATGATTATAGTATTTGTAGAAGTCCTAAAAGCTATAACTCACAAATTGGTGTTCCAATTTCAATTTGGCAATTAAATAAGCAACATACATTAGGTATTTTTGAAGCTGGCATTTCTGAAGTGGGTGAAATGGTAATTTTAGAAAATATTATAAAACCAAGTATTGGCATTTTAAATTCTTTAGGAACCGCTCACAATGAAGGGTTTGAAAACGAAGAACAAAAGCTAACAGAAAAACTTTATTTATTTAAAAATTGCAAAACAACCATTATTAATGGACTATCTATAAATGCAAATTTAAATGTAATAGAAAAGCATTTAATTAATCCATTTATTATTTCATATGAACAAAATGCACACCTTCAAATTTTAGATATTAAATCTGAGGTTTCAATTACAGTTATTAAAGCAAAATACAATAATTCTGAACTTTCAATTACAATTCCATTTACTGATATTGCAAGCATACATAATGCAATTACATGTTGGGCAACACTTTTATACTTAAAAATTTCTAATACAGAAATTGAAGTAGGAATGACACGTCTACAATCAGTAGAAATGCGATTAGAATTAAAATTAGCTACTAATAATTGTGTTTTAATAAACGACTATTACAATTC
>CALMMX010000080.1 GCA_937868545.1 uncultured Bacteroidota bacterium | reverse complement strand
AACCAGATGAGGATTATGTGATTCCATTTGGTAAAGGTAGAGTAGTGCAAGAAGCCTCTGAAGAAAACATAACCAAAGGCAAGTCATTAACCGTGATTACTTATGGTATGGGAGTTTATTGGGCAAAAAGCGCTGCTAAAAAGTTTGAAGGTCAGATAGAAATTATTGATTTAAGAACGATTGCACCAGTTGATGAACAGTTAATGTTTGCAAGTGCTAGTAAGCATGGTAAATGTTTAGTGTTAACTGAAGAACCAGTATTTAATGGTTTTGCTCAAAGTATCGCTGCACGAATTTCCGAAAACTGCTTTAAAAAATTAGACGCACCAGTAAGAGTGATTGGTTCTGAAAATTTACCAGCTATTCCTTTAAATTCAACCTTAGAAAAAACGATGTTGCCTAATGCTGATAAGGTAGAGAAGGCAATAGAAGATTTGTTGAATTATTAAAATGCATAAACTGTTATTAATCATATTTATTATTTTTAGTAACAGTTTTTTTGCTCAAGATTCTATAGTCTTTAATCGTAAAGTAGTTACTGGAAAAATCATTGATTATTCTCCTGCAGGAGTTTTAATTAGAGATAATCAAGGGGAAATAAAGTACTATATTTATTTCTATAAGCGATTAACCTTTTCGGATACGCTTGCAGTTTATAGTCGTTATCCTTCTCAATTTAAAAAGAGAGTGGTGATTGATACCGTTTTTTTAAAAAATGGCAACACACGCTTATTTACAAAGTTACATTTAAAAGGAACTCGTGGCATTATAAATGACGATGAGCTAATGTTTAGTTATCCAATAAGTGGAAGTGATTTTTTTGTTGTAAAAAAAGCAGATATATTGCGTATTACTGATAACCGAAACAGAATTTCATCTAACGCAAAAACAAAATTCACAGTATCTAATAATGATACCAATAAAAGGCACATTGTGTTTTTAAATAGTGGCGTAGTTTTTAAAACGGACTTTTGTTATTTTAAGAGACGAAAATTGTTTTTTGAAGATGATTTTATTGCGCCTAAATTATCGATTCAAAAAAATGAAATTGAGAAAGTTATTTTTTCAGATTCTATTATTTCATACATAGATACAGTGAATACAAACAAACATAAAGTGCATCCACCAGCACGTTATATTAAGCACGCAGAGTTTTATCCATATTGGACAAAGAAAAATTATGCAGGAATTAACTTAACTAATTTTTTAATGTGTGATTTAAACGTTTCCTATTATAGATCTTTGTTTAGAAACACAATTGATGTTGGCATTGGAATTAATATTCCAATCATTAGTACATCCAGAGAAATTTCTAACTTATCCGCACTAAATAATCAATACTATAAATTCACTAAAAATTACGAATGGATTTTATCTACTGAGTATTATATATTTCATTCACAATTTTATAGAAATTTATCTTTCGGATTAGTATATAGACATACTAATTTCAATTATACCTACGTAGATAATTCTTCAGGCTATTTTAAAAATGATAATTATAAGATTATAGAAAATCGTACAAATAGAAATGCAAACGCATTGTTTTTAACATCAGGACTTTTTATTCCAATCAAAAAACGCTTTTTCTTTAAAGCAAATTTAGGTGTGGGTTGGGAAGAATACAACGACCCGTATCAACTTCAAAAAGGAAATGAATTATACGGTTCATCATTGGCAGCTTACACCAATTTTATGGCAGGGTTTAAGTTTTAAATTACTTCACTTTCACCCAAAAGGTTGTTCTGCCTAGCATAGAAACGCCAATGTATCCTCTAACATTTAAGTTTCCTTTTTCGTCGCGAGTAATTTTGCAGCTGTAGGTTTTTCCATTTTTGGGGTCATAAATTGTTCCTTCGTGCCAAAGGTCTTTTCCGTCAAACACAAAATCTTTTAGGATTTCTTTTCCAGCTAATTTATCTGTTTTCTGTTTTGCATCTGGATTATTAGAATCTAATTTTCCAGGAGTTTTTGTCCAAGTTAATGTTCCGTAATATTTAGATCCTTTTTTAATAATATCTACCATGCCTTCGCTTTTATCAGTCATATAGGTTCCAATTAATGCATCGCCACTTTGAGCAAAATTAGAAATAGAGATAAATAATAGAATTAAAGTGAGTATGTTTTTCATGATGTTTTCAGTGATTAAATTTATTATTTCAAAGATAGAATTATTCTTTAATTCAAAAAATTCGCTATCTCTTTATATTTTGAAAATGTAATTAATTTTTTGTTTAAGTATATTTATTAATGTATTATTTGTGTTTTATATTTATTTGAGTGTGTAATAATTATAGTAATTACGTATTTTCTAATCCTAATTGGAAGTACCTTTGGAAAAGAATCCCTTTATTGTAACAATAATTAAAATAAGAAACATGAAAAAACTAGTATTAAGTGTATTGATAACGGTGCTTGGAGTTATCACGTCAAATGCACAAATTGGTATGACTGGAAGTATTACCACCCAGCCCTGCAATAATGATGGGGTTTATACTGTAACAGTTACAGGTTTAACGCCCCCAATGAGTTACACGTACTATATAAATGGAACGTGGATTACACATTCAAATGTAAATTCTTTAACCGATCAGTTAGTTGGTTTTTCATCAAATGGATGGGGACAAATTTATTGTTACGCAAGTAACGCTGTAAGTACTGTAACAGCAAGTGCATATTACAACTCTCCATTTTACGTCATTGCAAGCGCATCTCCAGCGGTGTGTCCTAATTTAACAGGGACATTGAGTGCTTCTTCCTTTTCAGGAACTCCTGGTCCGTTTACGTATAATTGGACAAATATGAACACTGGATTAAGTTATCTTGGTAATAATATTCCTGCGCCAGTTGGTATATATAGTGTTGTTGTTACAGATCAAGTAACAGGCTGTAGTGTTCAAATTACTGATACTGCTACTACAATAAGTCAGCAATCAGGTATTAATTTAACTTACACCTCTACGGCAGCAAATTGCACGAATGGGACTGCAAGTGTAGTTGCATCTGGCGGTATACCACCTTATAGTTATTTGTGGAATACTGGGGCTAACACAACTTCTATTAATAATTTAACACAAGGTGTTTACACGGCAACAGTAACGGACGCGCAAGGCTGTGTAAATAATGCCAATTGGGGAACGTATGTTAATCAAGGCATAAACATTACTATGAATCCATCTATTACAAACGCGACATGTATACAAAATAATGGTGCGGTAATTATGTTTGCAGGTGGTGGAATGCCTCCTTATTCGTATTTATGGAGTAATGGAGTTACGAGCCAAAGCATAACCGGTGTTGCTGGCGGTAATTATTATAATGTGATTGCTACGGATGCAAATGGATGTACTGGACAAGGTGGCGCATATATTAACGTAACAACTCCTATTAATGTTACTTACTCAACTACGCCAAGTTCATGCACAGCGCCAACAGGTTCTGCAGGACTTACTATTAATGGAGGAACAGCTCCTTACTCGGTTGTTTGGAATACTTATCCGACTGCGTCTACGGGTGTTTCTGTTACTAATCTTCCTGCTGGTCAATATGGTTTTACAGTGACAGATGCTGTTGGATGTGTTAGAACAGGCGTAGTAGTTATTCCATCGGCTAGCACGCTTAATGCAAATTTAAATGTAACTGCTGTGGTATGCCCTGCTACTATTGGTTCAATACTTTCTAATGTTAGTGGAACGAATCCGCCATTTACATATAGTTGGAGTAATGGCTCAACAGCTTCTCAATTAAATAATGTGGCGCTTGGTTATTATACCTGCGTTATTACAGATGCAGTTGGCTGTTCAACAACTAAATACGCAAATTTACATTCTACTTCTCCAATTTATGTTGGTTTAACTACTACAAACGCAACTTGTAAATATAATGCTGATGGCAGTATTTTAGCAATAGCAAATGGTGGAACGTCTCCATATACATATAACTGGAGTAATGGACAAATTGGAGCGACAGCATCGGGTTTAATTGAAGGTGATTATTGGGTTAACGTTACTGATGCTAATGGTTGTACAAGTAATTTTAATTATGCTAACTATACACATGTTGGTTATAACGCTGCTAACAACTCTTGTTACTGCACAATTACTGGTAAGGTATATACGGACGCTAATAGTAATTGCACCATTGATGGAGGAGAAAATGGGATTCATAATATTATGATTCACTGTTCTGGTGTTGGTTATACTTTTACTGATGCTAATGGTAATTATAGTTTTCAAGTTCCTAGTGGAACATATACTTTAACAGAATCTGTTAACACAACTTATCCCTTAGCATTATGCCAAAGTAATTCACAAGTACAAACTGTAACTGCAAGTTCGGGTTGTGTAAACACGATTAATTTTGCAAACAACGTTTTACCAATTCATGACTTACATATTATTACAACGTCTAATCTTCCTCCAATTCCTGGTAATCCATACAATCAACGAGTAATTATAGAGAATAATGGAACATTACAAGAATCTGGTATTCAAATTGGTTACGTAAATGACGGACAATTAGGTTTATTTTCTCAAAGCTCAAATATATTTACACAAATTGATGCTATTAATTTCCCTAATCATTTTGGAGTGCAAACAGGATTTACATCTTTAGCCCCAGGAACGGATGATGAGATTTACTTAAACTATAATACTCCAACAAATATTCCATTAGGAACTTTAGTGAATTTCTATGATTCAACTGCGCATGCTGCACCTATCAATACAACATGGTTAACTGATTATACACCTTGGAATAATGTACAAAATTATCAACGAACAGTTGTTGCGTCTTATGACCCTAATTTTAAAGAAGTAAGTCCACAGGGAGTTGGTTCGCAAGGTTATATTGCTTCTAAAGATTCTTTATTAAGTTATGTAATTCACTTTCAAAACGAGGGAACATATTTTGCGCAAAACATTTCGGTTGTGGATACCTTGGATGCTGACTTAGATTGGACTACTTTACACCCTGGGTATTCTGATCATAATTATACGGCTACAGTCAGTGAAAATGGAGTGATTACGTTTAAATTTGCAAATATTAATTTGCCTTGGAAGTCTCAGTATGGCGATTTAATGAGTTCTGGATTGGTAACATATACAATCAAACGTAAACGTAATGTAGCTCAAGGCACTCAATTTAAAAATACAGCAGCTATTTATTTTGATTACAATGCCCCAATTATTACTAATACAACTATTAACACGTTAAATGATTTATTGTCATCAGTAGAAGAGAAAGTTACATTAGATAATAGCGATGTGGTGTTATATCCAAACCCTGCAACAGACAACTTAAGTATTATTATATATGCTAAAGCATCTAATAACGGACAAGTGAATGTACTTGATATCACTGGCAAAAT